>NZ_QTZH01000020.1:0-49890 GCF_003462585.1 Ruminococcus sp. OM04-4AA
AATGGAAATAAAAGAAAATGTTGCACAGAAAAATGTTAAGTGTTCTGGGAAATATATCTATTAACAAAAAGATTTGATCAGAAATTTGGATTGAATCTTTTTTTATTGAAAAAAAAGAGATATGCCGGAAGATGATTCTGATTTCTTTGATAACGTCATTGAGTGGAAAAAGGTGCACAATGTGCGTAAAAAGGATTGAAAAAACACACACTGTGTGTTATATTAAAACTAGAAACACGTACAAAGTGTATAAAAGTTGGTGGTAATGATGAATGAAAAAAAGAAATATATTGACATAGATAGTGTCGTTGGAAATCTGGATGAAGTAACGGTAAAAGACTTACGAAAACAAGCGGGGATGAGCCGTAAGGATTTCTGCAATAGTTTTGAAATTCCGTATCGCACCTTACAGTCCTGGGAACTTGGAGAGAGAGAAATGTCAGATTTTTCAAAACGATTACTGGCATATGTCATAAAAACAAGTGAACTGGTGGAGAATTATAAACGAAATTTAGAGAAGCAAGTGGAAGGAGAGCAGGATGGAGAAAAAAAAGAATAATACAGAATTAGATTTGGACGAGGATGGAATTCCAAAATTGGAATATATTCAAGTGGGCGAATTCCTACTGCCGAATCTGTCACTGGAAAAGGTGGATGGATATATAGGAAGATGGGGAATCATGAGAAAAGAGTACCTACAAAAACACAAACCAGCTGTCTATTCTTCGATGCTTTTGATGGATGAATTAAATCAACATCTGATTGATATTCAGAAGACAGCAGATGAAAGAATGGATGTGTTGGAAAAACAATTGCTGGAACGTGATCCGGCACCGGATAAAGCCAAAGATGGTATGGCATGGACAAGACATATGAATCAGATCAGACATCAGGCAGAGGAATATGTAAAAAGTGAGATCATTTTCAATTAAAAAAGGGAAATCTATTTTTCAATGATTGTCCCCTTAAGAAATGAAATTAAAGTAGCTGCCGCCCTACCATATCCGGTCGCATATGCTCCGGGTGAGACGTGCTAGGTACTTCCTACATAAAGTAAACAATTAAAGTGTATAAAACTTACGTTTTTTTGGAAAATAGTAAAAATATTTGAGGGTTAATGTTGGATTCAAAGGAGGGGAAGAAGTACAATGTATGGAAGACCAAATTATAGTCGAAATTATGTGGCTTATGAATGGGTTTTATCAAAGGATGAACTCATTACAGAATTAAAGAAACGCATTGATTTTTTGGAAGATGATCAAGTGAAAAGAGCGACAGAGCATATAAATTTAATGGGAGAAAATATAAATCTGCGGCAGAATCTTTTAAAAGCGAAAAAAACGATTGAAGTATTGAAAGAACAGCAGAGTGATTTTGATATAAGAATTTACCAAGAGAGATTAAAGAAACTTGAAGCAGAAAGAGATCATTTCCGCTTGTTATTACAATGGACGGAGTACGAACTGAAAGAAGAAAAGCAAAGACAAATGAGTGAAAGTTTTGATTTCTTTAAAAATTGTAATTCTCCTGGAGAATTGGCAAAAAGAAAAAAAGCATTGATTAGTATTTTCCATCCGGACAGTGAATGTGGAGATACTGAAATTACATGTATGATACTAGAGCAATATGGTCAGAAAATAGAAAATTACGAATAAAAATTGACTGTTTCTATCAAAAATCACGGAGAAATAGATGTACCGAAATTCGGTACGAAAGCAGCATGAGAAGGAGAAAAGGTATGAGAAGAAAAATAGTAGCAATTCTGTTAGCAGTAATGACAGTTTCTACAGCAGTAATTGGTTGTGGAGATAATAAAACAACTGAGACAGAAAGCAAAAAAGTACAAACATCAACAGAAACATCAGACCATGATGAAATCAAGAAATATATTAAAAATGCAGATGAAATTGTAATTGTAAAAGATGCTAAGAACCTGGATCTTGAAAAAGCAGTGAACAGTCTGGTATCCGAGGAACAGAAAGCAAAGGTAGAATCTGTTACTGTAGACGATAGCAAGGTTGACTCTACAAAGGCAGGAACCTATCCTCTTACAATTACAGTGAAATTGAAAGCTGAAACTACAGAACAGAATATAGCATCCTCAACAACAGAAAGCAGCACAGAAAGTCAGGACGCATCAACAACGGAGAAAGAGCCGGATACAGTGAAAGATACCGTAGATGTAATTGTAGCTGAAAAGAAGGATGCAGAGGATCTTCTGAATAAAGGATCAGCTGTCATTGGTGATGACAGTAAAGTAGAAGTAAAAGAAGATAAGAAGAATGCTTCCAATGATGGAAAGGAAGAGGAAAAGAAAACAGAAGATTCTTCTAAGCAGGAAGTGTCTAATAAGACCGATTCCAAGAAAGAAGAGTCAAAGAAGGAAGATACGAAGAAGAATGATACAAAGAAAGAACCTTCTAAGCAGGAGAAACATGCAAAGAATGATTCTAAGAAGAATGAGGCATCAAATACATCTACTTCTAATAAAAAACAGGAAACAACAAAGCCTACCCCATCAACGTCTACTACTACAAAACCGGCAACAAATAGTGGAAGTAACAAAGATAATTCCAATAAGACAGAAACAAAACCAGTTCACCAGCATAACTATGTAGCACAGACGCATGTAGTTCATCATGAAGCAACCGGACACAATGAGCCGTATGTGGTGCAGGATGCATGGGATGAGCAGGTAACAACATATGAGGATTATCCATGGGATTGCTGTAACGTATGTGGTGCGGATTGTACAGCAGACCCAGGTGGTCATGCATATCAACATGCAATTAAAGGTGAAGGCGGCGGACATCATACCGAATATGATTCACGACCAGTTACAAAAACAGTACATCATGATGCGGTCTATGGAACACGCTGGGTGCAGGATACAGCAGCATATGATGAAACAGTAGTAGATGGATATGTTTGTTCCTGTGGAGCAAGAAAATAAAAATGTACCGAAATTCGGTACAAAGAAGAGAATCACAAAAAGTGGTTCTCTTTTTTGTGCTCAAATTTAAAGGAAAGGAAGAAAAATGTAAATGAAAAGATGTTCCAGAGCACCGCCCGGTGGAAAATATCTCCATTAAAGATGAATGGCAGGAAGGAAAAAATAATAGTTTGACATAACTATAAGAAGGGAAGAGAAAATGAAAAGAAAAAAGAAAAAGGCTAGTCGGATATTTTCATTTATCTTAGCCATGATGTTTTTGACTACAGCATTTTTTTCTAATTTGGTAGATGCCAAGGAACGCAACCTTTCAGATAATTCAAGTGTTGATAAACAAGAAAGAATACAATTAGCTCAGACATTAGGTCTGGAAAAGTGGATTGATTCGGATGGATATCTTTCAGAAGATTATTATAAGGATAAGACAGATCTGGAACTTTCTGAAATGGGTGTTGCTCCCTTGATACATACAATCGACCTTAATAGCGAAGTCATGACATTATCTGTAACGAAATACCAGAAAGTTTCATATGGAAATACAGTTGTTGGATATTTTGAAGTTGATGGTTATCCGTCACTATGTTGCGAACATGATCGACGTACACCAGAAGCCGGTGCCTCAACCGGATCTTGGGAAGAAATTACAGACGCGAATTTACGAACAGTTATGTACTATGGCTACACCGGTCCAGGCAATATTTTCAGTGACTATAATAAAGGCTGCGTAGGTACATCTTTAGCACTTAGCTATTATGTCCGTGGTCTGTCCTCAACTGGTATGGGAGGTCCGCATTCAGCTGGAGCAGAAAGAGTTGGAATGTCGCAGCTGATCTATAAGGCTGAACAAAAAGCATCTGTTCCAAGTGGATTCAAAGTGTATCGTGTTACAACAAATGGTGGATCAACACAAAGATTAATGTTCTCAATTTATAATCCTAAAACTTATACAAGTTTGACAGTACAAAAGACATGGAATGATCAGAACAATAAATATAATCTTCGTCCATCTAGTGTGAAAATTAATTTGTATCGGTGGAGTAATAAAGATTCAACAAGAGTTCTTATTGGTAGTGCAAATATTACTCCAAGTAATAATGAATGGAACTGGAAAGTGACATGGAATAATCTGATTCGTACAGATGGGGATACGATCTATGATTACACGGCGCAAGAGGAAGCAGTTCCAGGTTATACAGGAAAAATGTCATGGGAAGGTTCGTATGAAAAAGGTTGGGTAGGAAAACTTACAAATACGCTTCAGACAGGATCAGTCAATTTACAGAAGACATCTTCTGTGCCGGATGTAACAAATGGAAATGACTGTTATTCTTTGAAAGGTGCTGAATATGGTGTATATAGTGATTCATCACTATCGGGTGCGTCCAAAGTAGGTGTCTTAACTACAGATGAAAATGGGGAGTCCAACACACTCACCTTAAATGCTGGGACGTATTATGTAAGGGAAACAACAGCTCCAAAAGGTTATGCATTGGATAAGACAACCTATACAGTAACGATAAAGCCAAATGAAACTTATAAATTAAAAGTATCTGACAAGCCAACATTAGACCCGGTCGGTGTCCTACTTGGAAAAGTAGATAAGGAAACGAATCAGAATAAACCGGAGGGTTCATTGTCGTTGGAAGGTGCATTGTTTACAGCTAAATTCTATGCGGGAGTTCAGTCGGATTCAGACCCGGCGGTAGAGGGAAAGACTGCTAACAGAACCTGGATATTTAGAACAAACGAAGATGGATTTTGCTATTATGAGGAGAAATATTTAGAGTCTGGTGATGAATTATATTTATCACCCACCAAAAATCCGAGTTTGCCAATTGGTACACTTACTATTCAGGAAACCAAAGCTCCAGAAGGCTATCTGATCAATCCGGAAGTTTATACGGTTAAGATCACAAGCAATAACAACGGTTCGGAGTTTGTTTATACTTATAATCAACCGACAATTCCAGAGCAGTCCTTAGATCTAAACATTGTCAAAAAGGAAAAAGGTAAGGAGTATGCGATTGAGGGAGCTGTGTTTGAGCATACAAAACCGGACGGAACAACAGAGACCGTGACTACAGATGCAAACGGAGTATGTAAGTTCAAGACATTAGGCTATGGACAGCATAAGGTACGAGAGGTATCTGCACCGGAGGAATATACCGTAAATAGCGGAGTTGTAACCTTTACCGTTGCTAAGGACAATAAAATTACCTTAGATTCTAATACAGCAAAGGATAATTCCATGCAGTTTGAGGTTGAAAAAGAAGGAACCGCACGATTATGTGTAGAAGATACTTTAGCTCCATATCAGCTGAAAATAACAAAAGTCAACGAGAAAGGAAAAACACTGGAAGGTGCAGAGTTTACGCTCTACGAAGATGCGGAAGGTACGAAAGTGGTTTCTAAGATCGTTACAGATAATACCGGTGTTGTGACAACAGATCCGTTAGAAGTTGAGAAAAAGTATTACCTGAAGGAAACAAAAGCACCGCAGGGATATCGAATCCCAAAAGATATCAATGGAAACGATTATGTGTATGAAATCTATACCAAGATCAATGATAAGAGACAGTATGAATACTATGTAAATGGTGAAGTTCATACAAAGGATTCCGGAGATTATGCGATCGAGGGAACTCCGCATGAGCGAATTGTGAATCTGAAGGTAGAAAACCACACCGGATTACAGATGCCGGAGACAGGAAATCATGCAACACTAATCATTGTTTTACTTGGTGCAGGCTGTATGCTTGCAGCGATCATTCGTCAAATGAAGAAAGGAAGAGGGAAAGAGGATGAACATGAAAAAATCTAATAAGAAAAAAGTCGCAATGATATTAACTGGAACACTCGCTTTAGCAGGTGCAATTAGTTCTACTCCAATGCCATTGTTCCAGAATGGAATGGCTGCGGTTGTTTATGCGGCAGATGGGACAGAATATAGTACGGTCAAGGGTATTGCTACAATGGGAACTGGACAGGCACACATTGATATTGCAGGAAATGAGGGACAGACACTGGTTGGAAAGAAGTTTAATGTATATAAGCTGTTCGAGGCAGAAAATGCAAAAGGTGGGGAATCCATCAATTATACATTCAATCCAACTTATGAGCAGGCTTTAAAGAATGTCGTAGCAAAAGCATTGACGAAAGCAGGTACAACAATTGCAGCTGCAGATGTAACAGAATATCAGGTGATCGACTACATCCAGTCTTTAAATAATTACCCAGTTGAAGGAGCTACTACAGAGCAGAAACTGGAAAGCCGTTACAGTGCATTTCGTTATTTCATTGAAGAGTTGAGAGATGAGATGACAAAATTAAATGAAGTACCAGAAGTAGTCAACGTAAAAAATGTTCGTTCTGATAATTCTATTCGCCTGGACGGACTTGAATATGGTTACTATGTCATTGATGAAGTGTCCAACGTAGAAGGAACACATTCCGCAAGCTCTCTTTGTATGGTAAATACTGCAAATCCTGCAGCACAGGTTATGATCAAGTCAGATTATCCAAGTATCACAAAGAAGATCCAGGAAGATGATTCAGATGCAAATATCAAAGATGCAGACAGATGGAATGATATTGGAGATTATGAGATCGGACAGACAGTACCATACAAATATACATCAAATGTTCCGGATATTAATGGATATGATACTTATTACTATGCATGGCATGATGTAATGGATGATGCGCTGACATTCAATGCAAAGAGTGTAAAAATTGAAATTTCCGGAACAGTAGACGGAAAAGCCAAAACTTATACGTTGAATAATGATGAGTTTACTGTGACAGAGAAGCCGGACAATGGCGATACTTTTATGATCGCAGTCGCTGACCTCAAGGCAATTGTGGATCGTGAATTTGATGAAGTCGACAACCGGAAAGAGAATACCTACGGACAGACTGTAACACTTACATATAATGCAACACTGAATGATAAAGCTGCAGAAAAAACAGGACGTCCAGGATTTGAAAATGATGTCCGCCTTGAGTTCTCCAATGACGCTGATTCAACAGGAGAAGGAAAGACTGGATATACACCATGGGATACTGTTGTATGCTTCACCTACAGATTAAATCCAATCAAAACGAACGATCATGACAAGGTGCTGGATGGAGCAAAATTCCGTCTGTACTCAGATGCGGATTGCAAGAATGAAGTATATGTAAAAGAAGGACAGGATGGATATATTGTCATCAACCGTGATTCCATTGGCGGTACAGACCACACAGGTGGCACAAAGCCAGATACAGCGGTAGAAATGGTATCTAATGCAAATGGAACATTTAATATCTATGGACTTGACAGTGGAACATACTACCTCAAAGAGACAGATGCTCCGGATGGATACCGTTTATTAAAAGACCCGATCAAGCTGGAACTCAAAGCAACATTTTCAACAGAGCGTGACAGCTATGTGAAAGGTGATGGTGCAACAGATAAGACGCTTACCGCATTTGATGCAAATGCAAACATCAAGACATTCTATAACGGACTTAGTAAATCAGAAGACAAAAAACTGGAAACAAGTGTAGAAGATGGTTCTGCAAATATCACGATTGTGAACCAGGTTGGAAAGAAACTTCCGATCACAGGTACATCTTCTGTAGTGATCATGCTTGGAGCAGGTGTTGTTCTTATGAGCGTTGCCATTGCAAAAGGACGTAAGAAAGACGAAGAGATCTAAGCAAAAAGGAAGGAGATTGCATGAGAAAAAAATGGAGTACGGGAGTCATATTCATCATTGGATTTGCACTCTGCTGTCTACCAATTATCTGGAATGTGATCGAGCAGCGGCATCAATCAGATGCCGTTGCTACTTACCAAAACGCAGTAAGCAAAAAAGATGATACAAAGCTTAAGGAGATCATGGACAATGCAGCTGCATACAATGACATGCTTTACCAGACAGGCGGTGCAGTTGTAGATAATTCTGATACTGATATCTTAAGTGACGAAAGCTATGAAAAGCAGCTGAACATATCCGGGAATGGAACAATGGGAAGTCTGGATATCCCAAAGATTAATGTGGAACTGCCGATCTATCATGGAACGGATGATACCGCACTGTCAAACGGAATCGGACACCTGCAGGGAACGAGCCTTCCTGTGGGCGGAGCAAATACCCATTGTGTTCTGACCGGACACAGAGGACTTCCAAGCTCCAAACTCTTGATCCGCTTGGATGAGATGGTGGAAGGAGATCTGTTCTTCTTAAGGATTGGAAATGAAACACTTGCATATAAGGTGAATAAGATACAGATCGTAGAGCCGGAAGATGTCTCCGGTCTGCAGATCGAAGCAGGAGAGGATCTGGTGACACTGGTTACGTGTACACCATATGGAATCAACACCCATCGGTTACTGGTGACCGGAAAGCGTGTGGAATATAAGAAGGCACAGCATGATGCGATCAAACAGGAACTTCCATCTGCGAGAGAACTTATCTTTTTCCTCTTGCCATTTTTGTTTGCTGCGATAGCAATCGGATTGTATTTATGGAACAGAAGGGAGACATATGAAGATGGTAAGATATAAGCAGATACTGGCCGCAGCGTGTGTATTTGCAGCTCTTGGTGCATCAAATGTAGCTGCGGCAGAGACAACATTAAATGAGAATGATCTTGTGATCGATAAAACGGTCACGGTCATTGGAGATCAGGTGTTGCCGGACAGTGAGGAGCTTGCAAAGGTCGAAGAGGTAAGAACCGGAAGTATTGGGGTGGTGCTGACCGACGGAAAAGCAGGAACAGAAAAAAGTAACGTAAAGATTAGCTGTCAGAAAGTTGCAGATATTATGGATGGAGAATATGTACTGACAGATACTTATAAAAAGAGTGAAGTAGATTTAAATGCGATCGAGAATGCAAATGATCTAAAAACTGCGGCAGAAAAATTGCTTACAACTGCGGGAGAAAGTACAAGTGCAGTACCGACAGATGCAGATGGATCTGTAACATTTAAAAACTTAGAGGTAGGCGTATATCTGATTTATGCACAGGATACAGAAACCTATGACACAGTAGAACCATCCTTGATCGCAGTACCGACCTGGAATGATTCAGAAGGTGAGATGCAGTATGATGTTATGATCGCACCAAAACATACGGAAAAGCCGGAAAAAGAAGACAATGTTGCACCGCAGACAAGTCTTCAGGAGAATACTTGGAAGTATGTTACAGCGGCAGGCATCTGTGTGTTTGGAGCATTGCTTTGTACGATTTTGTATAAGGGGAAACATTAAATGAGAGACAGAGTATACAGATTTCTGAGCGTGCTATTCCTTGGAATGGCAGTAGTATTTTGCTTTCTTGCCTATCACGAACATAAACCATTTCTGGATGCAAAGATCAGTCATGAAGCAATCAAAAAAACGGCTGTAGTCCCGGAAAGTAATGAGGATGCATCAGATCCTATGAAGAGGAGGATTGATTTTGAATTACTTAAGGAAGTCAATCCAGATATCATTGGATGGCTTTATATCCCACAGATCGGAGTGGATGAGCCTATCTTACATGGCAGAACAGATACAGAATACTTAAACAAAGGATTTGATGGAAAACGAAGTGTACTAGGTTCAGTATTTACCTTTGCTCATGTAAATGAAAACTTGTCAGATCCGCATATCTGTCTTTTCGGACATAACATGATGTCCGGACAGATCTTTGGAAAATTAGATGAACTTACAGTGGATGAAGACAAAGTACAAAGCATTTATATCTATACGCCAGAGCGAACCAAGGGACTTACAATCGTGTCTGTATATTCCTGTCACAAAAAAGATGCGGTATTCCAGGATGATTGGAAACCAGATCAAGAGGATGTACAGACCTTTACTTTAGCAACTTGTACCGGCTATTCAAGGACTCCGTATCGTTTGGCTGTCAATTGCAAAGTGACAAAAGAAAAACTCATCCTTTAAGGAAGGAAAACAGTGGGATGAAAAGAGTAATCATTACCATCCTGATCTTTTTATTTGGCATCGGCTGCGGCTTCGGTGCATTTTTTATGCTCAAAACGGGTGGAAATATGAAAAAAGAAGAACTAAAAAGTGTACAGCGGCTAGAAGTTCCTAAGACAGAAACAAAAGCAAGTAAAGAACAAAAGAAAAAGGAAGAGCCAAAGAATAGCGAACAAGTGAAAGAAAAGGATGATGTACCGAATTTCGGTACACAAGAGGAGAAAACAAAAGCAGTAGAAGAAATCTTAAGTGGTCCTGCACCAAAAACTGGAGAAGAAAGCAGAATTTTAGTGTTTTCTGTATTGCTTGGGATGTCTGTAACTGTGATGGGTGGAACTATTTATAGAATTAAAATGAAGAAGGGAGCGAATGGAACATTATGATAAATGAAGCAAACCAAGATCCGTTGTACCGAGATTTGAATGAAATCTACCAAGAACGGGAGAAACTGTTTCAGCAAAGAGAACGGGATTATCTGGAACAGAAAAAAACATTAAATAACTTACTCGAATCGATCAAGCAGGAAAAAGAGACGTTGAACCAAAAAGGACAGGAACTCAAAAAACAACAAGAGGAACTGCATAAAGAGGAACAAAATCAGCAAACTTGGTATCAGCAGCTCTGTGAAGAAAAAAAACTGCTTGAACGAGACAAAGAAGAACTGAACAAAAAAGAAAAGGAGTTTGAGACAGCAAAGGATTCCATGGAAGTACGCTATCAGGTGCAGATTGAAAAAGCAAAAAACATGGAAATCCAGGCAAAACAGTCAAAGGAAACTTTTGAACATAAGTTAGATATGCTAGGACTTGTTTTGGATGCAGATGGCAAGCCAGGAGGAGAAGCAACCAAGTTTTTTGAATCCTTACTTGGTGGAATGAATAAGTGGAATGAAGAAGAACTGCAGAGTCTTGAAGAAGAGAATAAAGCTTACGAAAACGAGAGCAGAAATTTAAAAGAGGAACTCGAAGAGCTGAATAAAAAAAGTAAACAGCTTGAAGAAGAAAATAATCAGCTACAAAGTGAAAAGGAGAGCCTTTCTGAGAAAATTAAGAGAATTGAAGCAGAAAAGAACCGTTTGTTAACACTGGTATCAAGTATCTCTCAAAGCAAAAAAGAGGAAGCTGTACCGAATTTCGGTACAAATGAGGAAGAAGAGGAAGACGCAGCGAATTCCGATACAAAAGAAAAACCTTATGTTCCAACCTTCGGAAGAAAACAGGAGTCCAATGAGTCAGAGCGAGAGAGTGCAGTATTTGAAGAGCTGACAGCATCCGTTTTAAACAGATATTTGGTAAAAAATGAACCAAAATATATTTCTGCTGAAATCAAACACTCCGAAGAGGGGGAACAGCTGCATGTTAATATCAATAACTTAGATTATGTGTTCCTGTTTTCAAGTCCGGCAGCGTTTGACATTTCAGCTCCAAAGAAGAAAAGCAGAGCATTAGATAAACTGCTTGTTCGTTTAAATACACAGCATCCGGGAGTGAAGTTTTATTATGACGAACAGGAGCATCGGGTTTATGCATCCGGATATTTCAGCAATACCATGGCTCCGGAACGGTTAATGGAGAAAGTGCATGAAGTAAGTGACTGTTTCCGTCAGAAGTAGAGAGGTGGGTACCAATGACAGCTTTACAGTATATGGGAACAGGCATCGTTTTTGCGTTAGTTGCCGGAATTTGTTTTGTGGGTGCGATCGTTTATTTCCTTCTTACAAAGCAGAAACACTATCTGTATGCAGAACGATTGGGAAGAATGAAATTCCCGGAGCAGTTCTACAAAGATATGAAAGAACAATATGAAAAGACGGAAAACATTTCACAGACGCTAGATCTTCTGTTGGAGCAATATCCGAAAGGAAAAGTAGCAAAACGTTTACGTGCATCTAAGGATTATTTAAAGAACAGTCATTATAAGGATTATGAAACCGCATTGTATCGTTATCTGTCAGATAGTGATACAGCAAATGTGATCACAGAGCTTCTGTTAAAGGATTTACGAAAAATATGCAGGATTCCATGTAAGCAGGAGAAAATACTGGAGAGGAGAATAAAAATGAGAAGAAGTAATTGGAAAACAAAAGTAATAGTAGTAATCGCATTTATTTTAAGTATTGTATTAGGAGTTGTAGCAGCGATGTTTGCACCAGATGTATGGAAAGGTTTAGTAGGGTTTGGAACCTTTGCGGTTGTGCTGCTTGTATTAGTATTTATTTTAGTAAAAGTTTTACATATTGGGAGAGAGTAAGGATATGAGAAAGAAATTGATAAAACTGGATAGAAAAAAATTGGTAACACTGATGACACTTTCTTTAATGATGTCTGCAGTATTTGTTTTGCAGTTAGGATTTCCGGTTCTTGCTGCAGAAACTGATGGAAATACAGTAATCAAGACTGGTTTTAATACAATCTATGGGCTGATTGCAGCAATCGTATCCTCCATCGGAAGTCTGTATCTGCTATGGGGTGTTTTTGAGTGGGCACAATCCATGAACTCTCAGGACGGTGGTGCACAGTCTATGGCATTTAAACGAATTGCAGGCGGTCTTGTTGCAGTTATCACACCACAGTTGATTCCAGTGATCACTTCAAGTGTAGGAGCATAAAAAGGAGGAGAAGAAAGATGCCAGACTGGTTGCCGGATTTTCTAAATGGCAGTTTATTATACGGACCATTCTATCAGATTGCCAGTGCGATATGGAATACTGCCATGTCAGCATGTATGGGAATCATGACAAAGACACCGGAAGGATTTTCATCTGCTACATGGACTTATGTAAATAATGAATTGTATCCGTGGGCTTTGTCCATCGGAATTATGAGTCTGAACTTTTTTGTGATGATGGGATTTTTTAAAGCAGTTGGGAACTTCAAAGAAAATATGACAATTGAACTTATGATCGAAGCAATGATCAAGGTGGTTGTCTTAAACGTACTGTTGGTAAAAGGATTGGACGTGATCAAAAAGATTTTTGAAATGGCATCGGCAATGGCAGGAACGGCGGTCATGATTGAACCGCCGGCCTTCTTTACTGGTGATGTGGATGTCGGTTCTGTTATGTTTTTCTGGATCTATGGGTTGTTCTACTTCCTTGTAGCAATGGTCTGTGCATTTCTGATTCTGATCACGCTGTACAGCCGCTATATTAAGTTGTATCTTCTGGTTGTAACATTCCCACTTGCAATGCCTTCGATCACAGGAGGACGTGGAATCGAAGGAACAGCCTATGCATGGATGAAAAGCTTTCTATCCAATACGTTTGAAATTGTCGTTATAGCACTTGCCATTGCAATCGCAGGAAGAATCACTT
Organism: Ruminococcus sp. OM04-4AA; assembly: GCF_003462585.1. Taxonomy (NCBI): domain Bacteria; kingdom Bacillati; phylum Bacillota; class Clostridia; order Eubacteriales; family Oscillospiraceae; genus Ruminococcus; species Ruminococcus sp. OM04-4AA. The sequence goes on from NZ_QTZH01000020.1 coordinate 13,241, forward strand.
CCGGTATCTCCATTTTTACATCTGATAGTGCCATTTTTAATGCGTTTGATGGATTTGCCCAGGCTCTTAATTCCATGATCTATATGATCCTGATGGCAGTTTCCGTAAAAGGAGCACCAACGTTTTTAAATAAAACATTCAATCTGTAATGAGGTGAACGTGCATGAAAATAAATTTAAATAAAGATTTTGAGGAACAATATAAAAATGAGTTATGGAAAGGTTTTACCGCAAGGGAATTAGGGTATGGTGTGGTTGCTCTGCTTGTTGCCGGAGGAGTCGCATTTTCTGTGTGGAAGGCAACAGGCCTTGCAATCAATCTTTCTATTTATGCCGGAATCCCATTCATGGTTCCGATTATTTATCTAGCAATGGTGAAGCACCAGGGACATACCTGGATTGAATCATTAAAAAATATGTGGTTTTATATGCAAACCAAAGAACTGCCTTGTGAAATGGAAGAAAGGAATGTTTCACAGCACAGAATCTTTTCTATGGATACAAAATGTATCAATGAGCCAAAGAAAAAAAGAACTACAAGGAGGAAGAAATAAATGTCAATCTTTAACGGAAACAGTCTGTTTCTGTCAAAAAAAAGCAAAACAATGCCGGTAGTAAAAGTACCAAAGAATGTAAAACAATCTCTGCAGATTGACAGAGCCTTTGAGAATGGGATATTTAAGATCGAGCCAAAAGAAAAAATGGCGGTTTATGACAGATGCTATATCTTTGAAGATATTAATTACATCAACAAGAATATCGGAGAACAGAACGATTTTCTTATGAATCTGATGTTTTGGTTAAATTCGATGGATGTAGAATTTAAAATCACATTAGCCAATGAATATCAGAGCATGGAAGAGTTTTTGGAGTCTATTCGTGCAGAAAAGAATAAAGCAGAGTATCCGGATATTGCAAATGGAATCAGACAGTGGCAGGATGAAAGAATCAAGGAAACCAATCCGAATGTAACTACGCTGCGTTATCTGACCGTGACTACAAGAGCAGATAATGAAGCGAATGCAAGAGTGTATTTGAATGCGATTGAGACAACCATTATGGAAGCATTTGCCGGATGGGGAAGTCGTATTGAAAAGCTAAGCACCTTGGAACGTTTGGAATCACTGCAGAAACTGATCTGTCCGAATCATCCGGAGCAACAGGACTATATCAATCTCCCATCCGATAAAAAGAAACATCAGAAAGACTGGAAGAATGATATCCTGCCACGAGGCATCAAACAGTATCCAAACTACATGGTCATGGGAGATACCTATGTTACTGTTTTATTCGGACACAGATATCGTCAGGCAATTGATACCGACAAGTTTATCCATTCCATGTCGAATGTTTCTTATCCATCTTTTCTTACACTGGATTATGCTCCGGTTGAGACAGACCTGGTAAACGATAAGCTGATCAATGCACAGGTCAATAATGAAAGAGCAATCACCGAAGAGATTGAACAGAAGCGAAATGCAGGTATTCCGGCCATTAACGCTTCTTATCCAAGAGAGAAGAAAAAGAATGAGATCGAGTCCTATATCGATCAGTTGGATGAAAATGATGAAAAGGGATTCTTTCTAAATTTGTTGGTTGTAATCACTGCTCATGATGAGGAAGAACTTGCAGAACGTATGAAAGAAATGCAGGCAATCGGAAAAAGAGAAGGTGTTGTGCTAGAAACCTGTGATTATACACAGTTAAAAGCATGGAATACAGCACTCCCGATCGGTGGAAGACAAGTTGATTATATGCGTTTCTTCTTAACTTCTTCCCTTGTTGCATTTCAGCCTTTCTTTGCACAGGATGTCATTGAGCCGGGAGGACAGATGATGGGACTCAACCATACTACAAAGCATTTCATTGTGGGGAATCGAAAGAAACTGCCGAATCCGCATGGAATTATCGTAGGGCTTTCCGGTTCCGGTAAATCTATGCTGATCAAGTTGACTGAGCTGTCACAGACATTGCTTGCAACAGATGACGATATTATGATAATCGACCCACAAAACGAATTCCGGGATATTGTGGAGAAAGACAAAGGAAGTTATTTTGATCTGACACCAAAAAGCGGAATCTTCCTAAATGGATTTGAGGTATCAGAAGAAGTGTTTGCATCTTCCGTAGCAGTGCAGAAAGAATTTATTGCGCAACAGACGGAATATGCCAAGACCTTGTGTGCAGCTGTAATGAAAAACATCAATGTTACACAGGAGCATGATTCGATCATCAGCCGATGTACGGAACGCATGTTTAAGGATGTATTTGAACAGAAAAAACTAAAGAAACAGCCGACACTTTTGTGGCTGCGGGAGGAAATCCATAAGGAATTACAACGAGTCGATAATGAGCATGATGAAGCCTTGATCCGAGAGATCTACAACAGTTTGGAAGAATATACCATTGGTAGCTGTGATATGCTGGCTCATCCATCCAATGTAAGTCTGAATCGTCGTATGATCGGCTTTGGAATGTCCAATGTGCCGGAGAATAATTGGGAGGCAGTTATGGTCACGATCCTGCATTATCTGTCCGTTCGTATGGATTACAATAAGAGGTTCCAGAAAGCAACGCATCTTGTGATCGATGAGACACAGGTAGTATCTAAGAAACCAGGGAGTGCAAGTCAGCTTAATAATGCGGTTATTACGTTCCGTAAGTTTGGTGGGATTGTAACAATGGCTATGCAGAATGTAACAGCAGCCTTATCTAATCAGACACTGATTGAATTGTTTCAGAACTGTTCCTACAAAGCTTTTCTCGATCAGGGTGGTGTAGATGCACAGAGTCTTGCTGCTATCCAGGAATTTAGTGCAAAGGAATTTAAAGCACTGTCTTCCGGAAATATCGGTGAGGGTGTTATGGTGTGGAATAAAAAGGTTGTGATGTTTGATGCACTAATCAGCAAGGAGAACGTATTGTATAAAAATTACAGTACTAACTTCCATGAAAAAGCGAAGGAGCAAAAACGGTTATCTTTTGAAGAAGAGGTTGTACCGAATTTCGGTACAAAAGAAAAAATAGAGCCACGTTCTGTGTTGAGTGAAAAAGAAGAAGAACTGATTCTTAAGGTTTCCTGTATTATGGATATCACAGTAACAGATGTGGAACGTTTGTTTAATAAAGATACAAAAACTTGTCTTGGATATCTGAAATTATTAGAGGAGAAAGGAAAACTCAGAGAAGTAGAGGGTAGATACAGAAGGGTTGGATAGGATGCGGATTAATGCAAAAGACGAAAAAACATTTAAAGCAACAGCACTTGCCTTAAATGCTGCAAAGCAGTCAGTAAAAACTTCCAAGCAGCATATGACAGCCTTGAGTATGGGAAATGAACCAGACCGCCAGGGAGAACAATCAGCTTATGTAGATCCAACAAGGTTTTTAGATGGAAAAGAGATTCATAAATGGAATCAGTTACCGCAATCATTAAAGAAAAGATATATAGCTGAAGGAATAAAAGAAGCTAAAGCAAGTTCAAAAGCAAGAAGCGGAATTCTAAAAGACAATTATGATTTCACAGAAGAGATTGAAAAAAAAGTAGCAAATGTTTATACAGCAGATCTTTATCGTATGGAGGAAACATCAGGGGTAAATACATATCAAAGATTTGAGTACAATCCGTTGAAAAGATTCCAAAATCGTTGGAATCACAGAGAGAAAAATAAAAAGCTATCATCAGAAAATGAAATACAAGGAGTTACGGACAAGAAAAGTTCAGCTGCAGGACAAGAATCCATCCGAAAAGGAGAAAGATATCTTTCCAAAGAGCAGGAGCAGATAAAACTACAAATAAAAGCAGGAATCAATAAGGAGAGTGTTGCGGGAAAAGCGGTAGCTGATTCGGCAACAGCAACAAGTACAGCAGCTTCCGGTGCAGCTACAGCAGGAGGAAGTCTGGTTGTCACGGCAGGGAAAAAAGCAGCTGATAAGTTCAAAGATTATATGCAGGAACGCTCCATGGCAAGTGAGCAGGCAATTAGAAATGTAGAATCCAAAATGACAGAGATCAAGAATGCAAACCATGAAATGGATTCCTTGCCATCCTCTTTGAAATATATTGGTGCGGCAGTTGGTGCGGTATTACTATCCGTACTTGCCGTTGTGGTTCAGGCAGTATTTTCATTCCTTGCAGTTATAATTGGAGTGATCATTGCAATCTTAGTTCCAATCATTGTAGTGGTAACAATCATTTCAACGCTCATAGGGATTATAGCTTCCCTAATGTCTTCGACTCCTGTGATAGCAGGAGGTGGAGAAAGAATCGTACAGATCGCTTTGCAGGAAGAAAATAATCCAAGTGGAGCAAAGTACTGGCGATATGTTATGGGAAGCCAATTTGTTAATGGTGATGTGACTCCTTGGTGTGCGTGCTTCGTGTCCTGGTGTGCAAACGAAGCAGGACTGATTGATTCCGGTATTGTTCCAAAAGCTGCAGCTGTTCGAGCGTATCACAGGTACTATGCCGAAAGAGGACGTTTCCATTACGCATCCGAAGGCTATACGCCGCAGCCTGGAGACTTTATCGTGTTTGGTGCGGATACACACATTGGAATTGTTCAGTATGTGGAGAATGGAAGAGTAGTTACAATTGAAGGGAACACTTCGGATGCAGTACATTCAAGAAGCTATGCATTGAATAGTTCGTATGTTACGGGCTATTGTAATCCGGAATATCCGGCAGGAACTACGATTGAAATCCCGGAAGGAATGGGAACAACTCACACTTATATGGGATGGAGAACAATTACAAGTCGGACAAGTTTACAGTATCAGTTAAGGGAACAAAGTGGAGAACATTATGACAGTGAAGGATTTGGAATCATCGATGGAAGATATGTGATCGCTTGTACAACCTTATATGGACAGGTTGGAGATTATGTAGATTTTTATCGGGAAAATGGAGATGTCTTGCATTGTGTGATTGGAGATATCAAGAATCAGAATGATCCGGGATGTAACCAGTATGGACATCAGAATGGGGAGCGTGTGGTTGAGTTTGTTGTTCAATATAGTACGTGGTATCCATCTCATGCGAATCCTGGAACGCCAAGCTGTAAACCAGAATGGAACTCAAGAGTTGTTAAAGCAGTGAACTTGGGATATAACTATTTTCATTAAAGAAATGGTGAGAAAAAGATGAAGAAAAGAATTTTAATCAGTGTTCTTTTACTAGCTTTGCTGTTTGGAATTTTGTTTGGTGGTATTTTTCTGCTTAGAAAAAATGCGAATGAAAAAGAAAAAATAAAATCCGAAGAACAGACAGTTGAGCTTGAGAAGAAGACAGAAGAAAAAGAAGAACAGCGGAAGATGGACTTTGTAAATGTCAATTTATTGGAGTCTTTTTTTTCTGCTGAAGAAATCAAAAGCATGGAACAGCAAGCAGAAAAGTTGTTAAAGCAGGATGAATTATTTGCTTCTGTTACTACGCTTACTTGTACCGATGCAATTTATGAAACACAAAATCAGATCCGCTTCTATTTTACATTGGATGATGGAAGCACTTTGTTTGCGTCCTATAAAAAAGAAGACAATAGCTTTTTCTTCTGGACAGAAAAGAAGGAAGATTCTGAACAGGCGATCGCAGAATGGTTGAAACAAAAAGAAGCAGATACAAAGGCTGTCGATACAAGTTCCTGGGAGGAATCGCAGGAACTTCCAATCAAATGGAATGAAAAAGGACAGGAAAATATCCCGGTAGTTTTATCCGGAAAAGAAAATCTGCAGGGGAAAATTCCAGAAGAAGACTTGAATTATTTGGAAACAAAGTTGCAAAAATTTCTGGAAGAGAATAATGAGTTGAGAAGAGAACTTTCAATTTTGGCAGACAAAATCATCCAAACAGATCAGGAGGTAACATTTGAAGCAGACTTTATAACACCACGAATTGACAAAAAACAGTTGCAGGTAACGTATCATATCAAAGAAAAAAGCTTTGGGTTTATGATACAATAAAAGTTATTGGCAGTAGGAAGTATTGAAATACACTAGAAAATTTTGTACACTGATAATAAGAAAATTTAATTATAATTGTCGGAGAGGGTGATGGTATGGAAAAGTGGCAGGATAAAGCGTTATTAGAGATCAAAAAAAAGATGAGAATTGTAGATGGAAGAAATATTTCAGCAGAAGATTATCCTGAAAAAAGAGATTGCTATCCAAAATTATATAAATATATAACAGAACACAATCCAGATTACAATGGAAAAATCTGTGCATTATATGGACTGAGGCGTACCGGGAAAACCGTTATGATGAACCAGTGTATTTCTGAGTTGCCACCAGAAGAGAAAGAAAAGAGCGTTTATATTTTATGTAAAGAAACCTGTGATATGCTGGAAATGGAGCAGGTGCTTGATGAGTTATATGAAAAAGGAAAGCGTCTTTTCTTTATAGATGAAGTGACACTAATTGAAGATTTACAGGTGTATGGAAATGTATTTTCAGATTATTATCGTACAATGGGAGCAAAGATTGTTATTGCAGGAACAGATTCTTTTGGAATCTATATGGCGAAAACAGATATTCTTTATGATCGCACAATTCTAATCCATACTTCACAGATTCCATATGCGGAGTTTAAAAGAATTTGTAAAAAAGATTTGGATACTTACATTGAGTATGGTGGAACACTTACTAATACCACTTATAAAAATAACCAAAATGCAGATGAGTATCTTAATACAGCTATCGTAGAAAATATCCTGCATGGATTGGAGGGAAGAGAAGAAAAAAGAAAACATGCTACAGTTTTGACAGAACTTTATGATCGAAATGAACTTGTTTCTGTAATCCAGAAAATGATTAATAGATTCAGTTATGAAATTACTATGAAAGCAATTAATCGATCCTATAAAAGTGCACCTCTGTATGCAACATACCAAACTGATAAATCAAAATACCAAGGAAAACTTAAGATTATGTTTATTAATGATGCAACAAAGTCAGCATTAGGAATAAAAAATAATGATGAGATGCAGACAGTAGTAACACAAGAAGATTTGGAAATGATAAAAAAATATTTGAGATTTTTGGATCTGTATATCACAATACCAACATTTCAATCTCTGAAACGGGGAGGTGGGCGAGACTTAGAAATCTTGCAACAGCCAGGAATGATTTATGCACATGCGACGGAATTACTACATCAATTGGAGCAGGATAATGTATGGAATAATACGTGTGAGATTGAAGACAAAACAATATTTATGCAGAGGGCAGATCAATTTGTGAAGGGAATTCTTCTTGAAAATATTATTCTTTCCGAAACATATAAATGTTATCAAGAGATTGATCGCAAACGGTTTTATGTATCACAATTATCAGTTGGTCCAGTAGATGACTTGCCGGATGCGGAGGCTGATCTAATCATTGTAGACATGGAGAAAAAAGAAAGTTATCTATTTGAAATCAAACATTCAGATCAAGTTGTAGACAAACAGACTCGGCATTTGCGAAATGAAGACTTTATAAATTATATCAATGAAAATTTTGCTCCGGTGAAAAAATGTTGTGTAATATACAATGGACAACCGACAAGAAACGGAGCAATAGATTATCTGAATGCTGAGAAGTTTCTGATGTGTATTCATGAAATGGATTTGTCAAAGAGAGAAAATCTGGATAAATTATTTCAAACAGACGAAATCGAAAAAGAAATAAATCCAGAGACAAAATCGAAGAAAAAAAAGGCGAAGAAAAATAATATTTGCTTGTCAAGGTGAGAAGGACAATAATAAAAAGTATGAACAGTGGAAACAAATTCTGCTGTTCTTTTTTTACATATTTTTGTTAGAGGTGAGAAGAAAAAATGAAATTATCTGTTTATTTAAAAATCGGAACCAAGATGAAAAATTTGAGAAAAGAAAAAGGAATTTCTCAAAAAAAGATGGCAGAAAGATTGAATCTAATCCCTTCTGCATATTCTAATTATGAAAATCTAATCTGTGAGATTCCTGTTGAAGTCATGCAAAAATTTTGTGAAGAAGTTGAATGTAGCATGGAAGAATTGATTGAATTTGATATAGGAAATTTGGATGAAGTCCATCCGGTTTCTTCACTTTCAGATTTGATTCTGTCGATCATGGAGCTGAATAAAAAAGATCTTCCTGTTTCGGTGGCATTTCACATGGAGAAGAAAAAAATGAATGTGGATTTTCGAGCAACAGAGACGAAGTTTGAAAAAATCTTGGATGAACTGGAGGGTGAACTTGGAAAATACCAGGAGAAAAAAATTGATAAAAATCAATTCAGACAGAATGTGCGATCGCTTCTGGATGGAGAAACTAACTACAAAAATAACTACCTAAATAACGAAAAAAAGGGTCTTAGGGAAGTTCCCTAACAAGAAGGTGAAATGTCTGACATTTTGCGTATCTTGCAAATCACCTTCGGTGATTCAGAGAAAGCCATACAGAAAGCTGTACAAAAGCCATACACTCAGCCATACGAAAAACAAGGGTTGCCATACGCAAAGCTGTACAAGATGGCTCAATTGCCATACGATGCCATACAGAAAGCTGTACAGTACAGCAGGAAAGCCATACAGTGCCATACAAGGAGCTGTACAAGACGGCTCGAAAGCCATACAGTACGGCTCAATTGCCATACGATGCCATATACAAAGCCATACAGTACAGCAGAAAAGCCATACAGTGTACATACAGAAAGCCATACACGAAAAAAGATAATAAAAAGAAGGAGACAACTAAGATGGAAAAATTAAAAAGAACATTCAGATTATCCGAACAGGCAGTGGAAGCGATTGAAAACAGAAATCGGAAATTATATCCGACTGCGACTGATTTTTTAGAAGCAAAAATATTGGCACCAGCAGATAACAGTACAGAAATGTTACACAAAATTTCTGCGCAGTTAAGAGAAATGGAAAGTCTTCTTGTTCAACAGTATCATAAAAAAATAGAAGAAGAGCAGCCATTCCATTGAAAATGTGTACCTAAAGTAACCTAGATAAAGGTGATTGGATTTGATAAAATAAAATTAGAAAACCAGAGGTAAGGGATGCAATTCAGCATCTCTTTTTTAAAACAGGAAACGGAGTAGAGTGAAAAATGGATTTAAAAGAACAATTAAAAAAAGTAACGGAAGATTTGGAAAAGCTGGAAAGAAAAAAAGAAAAATTTTTGGCGGATTATGATGAAAAACGGAAAAAAATTCTGACAAAGAAAAAGGAACTTGAAAATAAAATTCAGAGAGAACAGGAAGAAAAAATATTACGTGCCGTTCAAGACAGCTTCGGAAAAATTAATGAAAAAAATATTGATACTTTCTTGGATATTCTGAAAAAAAACAGTGAGGAATTTTCGATGGAGATGGAAATTGCATTAGAAAACTTTGAAGAAAATAATGAAGTAGTTTCCGATGATCTACCGAATTCCGGTACACAGCAAAGTGTAGAAGAGCAAGGATATTCATATGAAAGCAATGAGCCATGAGCCGACGAGACATTCGATATACGATTCGATTTTCAGAAAAGGAATGGGAAATATTAGAAGAAAAAATTAAGAAAGAGGATGCGTGGAAATTTAAATATGGAATAAAAGAAGGAAGCGTAAATGTATCTGCATTTATCCGGGAAAAATTATTTCGAGAAGAAATAAAAGAACTGGCATATTACCGGGAATTAAAAAACTTAACTTATCAAATACGAAAAATCGGAGTTAATATCAATCAGGTGGCTGCAAAGATCAACAGTGGTCATGGGAATATCGACTCTGTTTTTTATTTGCAAAAAAATCTTCTACAGGTTGAAGAAGAGGTAAAAAATCTGATTGAAAAACTGGAGGAAGATCGTGGCAATCACAAAATTGATGAACATTAAACAAGGTAGGAGAGGTGGCAGCAAACATTTAAATAATTCGATTCGTTATATTATGAATCCTAAAAAAACAAATGATGGGGAATTGATTGGTGGAAACTCAGGATTCACACCGCAAGAAGTTTATCAGGTTATGATGGATACCAAACTTGACTGGGATAAGCTGGAAGGAAGACAGGGATATCATTTTGTTATCAGTTTTCAACCTGGAGAGGTAAATGAAGAAATGGCATATCAAGTCATAAAAGAATTTTGCGAAGAATATCTTGGTGACGATTTCGATTATGTTTTTTCAATTCATAATGATCAGAAGCACATGCATGGACACATTGTTTTCAATTCAGTGAATCGAATGAGTGGATATAAGTACCGATACGAAAATGGAGACTGGGAGAAGTATATTCAGCCGATCACAAATAAAATTTGTGAGAAGTATGGACTGCCGCCACTGGAATTCGATGCAGAAACAAGAAAAGGAAAATCTTATGCACAATGGCAGGCAGACAAAAAAGGTGCGCCAACCTGGAAAAAAATTATTCGTGCTGATATTGATTATATTATTTCTATCTCTGGCAATGAAGAAGAATTTATTTCTAATATGGAAAAAATCGGTTATCAGATTCGTAAGGGAGATTCTCAAAAGCATGGTGCGTATTTTTCATTTCGTGCAATGGAACAAAAAAGAGGTTGGAGAAGTTACAACCTTGGATCTGGGTATCATTATGAGGAGATCCTTTCAAGAATTCGAAGAGAAAAATTTGTATATAAAAATCCAAGGAGTCCTCGAATAAGATTCTATAAAATGAAAAGGATAAATACGCATCAGGCGGTAACACAATTTCAGAAAAAAAGAATCCGGAAAATATATTTTGTATCTGTCCAATATCATAATATAAAAAATCCATATGCCGTAGATTATCGGGAAGTACGAAAAAGTCTGCTACACATTGACCAATTGTGGGAAAACATTAATTATTTGAAACAATTTCAAATTAGTTCCTATGCGGAGCTTTAGATAGAGAAGCGAAAATAAAAGAACAGGAAAAAGCATTAAAGAATCAAATATACAATAAGGATTTTCTACAGGACAATGAAGCGTATATAAGATATAAGAAGTTAAAAGAAATGTTAAGTGAAGTGCCAGAATCCGATGATAGTTTTGAAAAAATATTGGATGAATTGGAAGAATTGGAACAGGATTTTCCAGATGCAATATTGGATGGAAGTGAGAAGGTTGAACAAATGGAAAAGAAGTTACAGTCCATTCGGGATGAAAAAAGAATTATCAGGCAGATAAAAGAAGAGGAAGAGGAAGACAAATTATTCTATACCGCAGCATGGGGACAGCCAACGGAACATACTTATCAAAACAGTAAAAAGAAAGAGGTGCAGACGCAGTGGGCGAAAACAAAATAAATACGATTAATTTAAATGATATTTTTCAAGATGTAAAGACAGATCTGATCGGAAATCTTTTAAATGAGACAAAAGATAGTAAGAAATGTATGTGGTATCTCATATGCGCATTAGATGGAATGGGAGATCAGGAAATACTGGAACTTTCAGGATATACAATTCCTCAAATCCAAGATGCCAGAACAAAATTTCTGAAACAAAAATATCAGGCAAAGACTTCCTTATCCAATGAAATTCAGATGTTAAAAAAACAGGTTATGGATGTAGTGAAGGAAAACAGAGATGTACGATCTTCTGTTGAAGCTGGACTAGATAAAGCAATTCAAGAGCAGATTGAAAAATCGAATAAACTGATCGAAGCAAAAGATGAAATGATTACAATGATAAATATGCAAAAAGTGGACTTGCAACGACAAAATGAAGAATTAAAAGCAAAGGTAAATGAATTGGAAAAGCAGTCAACATCGGTAGTGGCAGCAACGAGTAATCCTGCAGACAGGAAGGATGCAGAAACACAAATAGAAAAACAACTAAGTGAAGAGGAAAATATTGAAAATAAGATAGAAGTCAGACGGGAAGAAATTCAACCAGAAGAGAGAAAAAAGAGTATAGGAAAACGTATTCGTAAGTATCTTTTTTCGTCAACAGATACAAAGAAATTTATCGGGAAATATTTGGAGAATGATAAGATGACGAAGGAACAAAAGGATTATCTGTTGGAGTGCCTGGAAAGTGGAGTTGGTGTAAAAGAAATGTCAGAATTTGCATTTGAAAATCTGACGGTTGAACAAATGGAACGTTTAAGAAAGATAAATGAAAAAAGGAAGGAATAAAGGATGGATATTCATGTAGAGATGCACTTATCTTATGAGACGGATGTGTGGGCATATGGAATGGTCACTTTAGAAAATATCATCCGATTTCCGGTTCAGCTTCGTAAATTTAAAAATAAAGATACGGGAGAAGAGACTTCGTTTCTTAGTTATCCCAGAAGAGAACGTTGTGGAAAATGGGAAAATATACTTGTACCCGAAAAAAAATTAAGGGAAGAAATTGAAAAGGCTGTAGGAGAAAAAATCAAAGAGGAAATGAGAAAAGATTTGTATCTTCCAGAGATAGAAATACTTTCCATCAGCCCAATTGTTCCACGGTATCCACCGAATGCGAAAGCATATATATGTGGTGTTGCATCTGTTCAATTGCTAGGACTTACAATTAATGGAATCACTATTAAAAAAGGACAAAGAGGCTATTTTATTAATATGCCACAATATAAAAGTTCGGATGGGTATCATGATGTGATCTATGCCATAGGGAAAGCAATGCAGAAGAAAATTTCGGAGTGTGTTCTTCAGGAATATCGGAAAATAATGGGCGTACCGAATTTCGGTACAGAGGGAGGACTGACAAAATGAAAAAGGAAGAATTCATACAATTTGTAGCTAAGAATATTAAATATCATCTTCCATCTGAATTCAAAGATTTCAAAATTGAGGTTGGAAAACACATGGGGTTAGTGATATCAGAAAAAAAATCTCCTAACACAATAAGAATATATTTGGATGAAGCATATGAAAAATTTATGGAGAACAAAAATATATTTCCAGTCATGGAAACTGTTGCAAATAACATTACGCAGGGGTGGCATACTGTTGGGAAAATTAGAGACGAAAAAAGACAGGCGATAGAATTCGTGAATAATTACACAGAGGTAAAGAAACATCTGCAGTTCGTGTTGCGAGATCCGGATTTTACTGAAATTCCGATGAATCAGATAAAAACGGAGCTGGGAAGTTATGTTGCGTTGTATGAGATCAATATGGACAAAAATGATGCGGAACATATATCTATACCAATAACCGATAAGTTAACCAAACGTTGGGGGATTACGGCAGATCAACTATATCAAGACACGATAAAGGTTCAGGCAGCATGGAATCAACCTTTACTGGCAGATCTATTGGAAATGGGAACTTATTTGAATGGGGGGACAAGACCTGATAATCTGCTATCAGCAGACAAAATTGATGATACCGGGCTGTACGTGCTAACAAATTATAAGCTGTATAATGGCGCAGCGATGATTGCACATGATGAAATGGCACAAAAAATAGGTAATCTGTTACAAATGGATTATTATATACTTCCGTCTACTGTACATGAATTGCTGGTGTATCCCGATAATGGAGTTATATCAATAACACAATTGCAAGAAATGGTAAAAAGTGTCAATGCTACAGACGTGTTGCCGAAGGATAGGTTGTCCGATAAGGTTTTATTTTACAATCAGCAGGAACGCAGATTAGAGCTTGCTACGGAAAGAGAGGAGTATTTTGAAGACAAAACAGAGGACACTCAAGAGAAAAAGGAATTAGCTGAAGGCAAAGATAAATCAGAATCAGAGAAAAAAGAAGATAAAAGTTTGAAATTTTCAATCCGATTGTAGAAAAATGTTTTTCTAGAAAGTTAATTCCTATATTTAGCACAAGAGTCGGAAAGCGAGGAAAAAATGATGTATGAAGCATTAGTACAGAAATTGAAGTTCCTTTAATGTAATTATTCCAAACAGTTATAATTACGTACATAAGGAATCATAGATCTTTTTTGATGGTTGAGCATCCATTCAGGCTAATTGTCGCTGTCATCTCCGTCTAGCCATTTGCAAACATAGTAGCCAACTACACTTGCTGCGACGGAAACAAGAAAAGAGATAAATATCGACATATTCACACCCCCTTTCTGTTGCCAGATTAGGAGCGACAACATATGTATTATACTATATAATTACAAATGTAACAATATATGTTTAGCGTTTTTTCAATTGCTGATACACATATGATACCGGCAGTCCAACCACATTATAGTAGTCCCCTTCGATTCCATCTATATACGCCGCAAAGCTTCCCTGGATTCCATAAGCTCCCGCCTTATCCATCGGATCTCCGGTTGCGATATACGCGCGGATTTCTTCTTCGCTCATCTCATGCACATGAACCTTTGTCTCTACCGCATGGTTAATGATTTCTTTCTCGCCTGCATTATTATAGGAAAGAATTGCAACACCTGTATAGACTTCATGTGCTCTTCCCTGAAGGCTTAGAAGAATCTCATATGCATGATCTTCATTCTTTGGCTTGCCAAGGATTTCTTCGTCACGTACAACGATTGTATCTGCTCCGATCACAATTGTATTTTTCAATTCTACTCCCTCTGCCTGAAGATCAGATGCAACATTTTCTGCTTTCATCAATGCAAGTTCTTCTACAATCTTCTGTGGTTTTATACTTGTATAGACTTCCTCTTTATTACTTACCTTTACCTCAAATTCTAAACCGATTTGCGCAAGCAGCTCTCGTCTGCGCGGAGATGCTGATGCAAGAATGATTTTCTGATTCATTATCATTATCCTTTCCTATTATTATAATATAATTTTCACCGATGTCATTTCTTTCTTCATAATAGCATAACTGTTCAGAGCCAACCTCCAAAATGCTACGCATTTCGTCGGTGTGGCGTATCCGCCAAATAAAATTTAAAAAACAGTCTTAAAAATGCAAGCATTTTATACCTGTTTTTTTAATTTTGCTTGGCTCTGAACAATTACATAATATCATAAAAAGAGTGGACAGCAAAACTAATTTCTGCTGTCCACTCTCTTCATATTATGAAAGACTTTGAAATTTATAAGTCTTGTTCTCTTCAATCATCTATCACATTCGATGAAACTCCAAGTGTCATATCTTCTTCAAGATAAATCACAGCTTCTGTTCCGTCTGTGATTCTTCCGCTGAAATGTCCGGCGAATTTTCCGGCCAGATCAGATGTTCCGCTCACCTGGACTGTAACTGCCGGTTTTGCTTCTTCTGGAATCTCAATCACTCTTTTCTCTCCAGACTGCATTGCCCCGATTGTTACTGTTTCTGCTCCGTTGAACTTAACCTGAACATTTTCCAGTTCAAGCGGTGAAGTGTTACGGATTGTTATGTTACTTGTATACTGTCCACTTGCTTCCACATATTCTGATTTTCTATATAAAAACATGCCTGTAAACAAAAAGATAACTGTAAATGCGATGATCAGATTCTGCAAAACTCTTCTCATTCCCCTGCCTCCTATAAACTCTCTTTAAAATTTCTATTCTTATTTTCCTTTATTACACTAACAGAATAGCATTCAGAGATTTCTTTTTCTAGAGACAGATTCACTTAATTTTTTTCTGTTTTTCATCGTTTTGTCATTGATTTCGTTGACAAACATTGTTTATTTCAAGACAATGTAATCGTTTCCACACGTTTTTGTTATATTTTCACAATACTTCTTCTCACAGCTTATTCTATACAATATCCAAATAGGTCTTATGCTCCGGTGCTGGAAATGCACGGTCAAGAGCAGCGTATTCTTCATCTGTAAGGACAACATCTTTTACTGCCCAGTTCTGAAGTACATGCTCTGTTCTGCCACTTCTTGGAATTGCAATCACCTGGTCTTTCCGAAGAACAAATGCGAGAAGTACCTGCATCGGTGTAATGCCACGAGCTTTTGCTATTTTCTGCACTTCTTTGTTCTTTAACAAGCTTCTTTGCAGGCTTCCAGCCTGTGCAAGTGGGCAATACGCCATAATCGGTGTCTGATGTTCTTCCAGCCAGGGCATCAGATCATACTCTATCCCACGGGATCCCAGATGATACAATACCTGATCCACCTGACAGTGATCTCCATTTGGAACTGAAAACAGTTCTTTCATATCTGATGTATCTAGATTGGATACGCCCCAGCTTCTGATCTTGCCTTTTTTCACCAGTTCTTCCATTGCATCCACTGTTTCTTCCAACGGAATACTTCCGCGCCAATGCAACAGATACATATCCAAATAATCTGTTTTAAGATTATGCAATGTCTGGTCAATACTGTCATAAATCTGCGGACATCCTGCATTGTGCGGATATACTTTTGAAACAAGAAAGAGTTTTTCTCGAGAATATCCCTGGATCGTATCCCCGATTAATTTCTCTGAAAGTCCATTTCCATACATTTCAGCTGTATCTATTAAAGTAAATCCTGCATCAAGCCCTGCCTGAAGCGCCTTCTTTTCCTGCTGGTAGATTGACAGATGTTCACCAAGCATCCAGGTTCCCATACCAAGACGCGGCATTTTCATTCCATTTTTTAATGTAAGATATAAATCACTCATTTTCTTCCCTTTCCATATATCGAATCATCCCTTCAGCAGCCCGTTTTGCTTCCTCTACAGCATGAACCACCGTATTCGCTCCCTGTACAACATCTCCTGCTGCAAAAACACCTTCATGTGTTGTCATGCAGTTCTCATCTGTCAGAAGAAGTCCCTTCTCTGTCGTTTTTAACTGATCCGTTGTAAGTACCAGCTTATTCTTTGGTGCCTGGCTCACGCAAATGATTACAGAGTCTGCTTCTACCTGATCTAATTTTTCTTCATATCCAATCACTTTATTGTTTTCATCAAATATACTTGTTTTAAACATCGGACCGGCTTCATTGATCGACCCTATTGCCTTTCCGAACACAAAGTCTGCGCCCTCCAGTTTTGTATAAGACACCTCATGAGAGCTTGCGGAAATGCGTTTTCCTCTTGCATACAGTGTAACCTCTTTTGCACCATGACGCAATGCAGTTCTGGCTACATCCATCGCAACATTTCCCATACCGATAACAGCTACTTTCTCTCCCAATTGATGTGCCTCCGGTCTTCTGAGGTAATCAATCCCAAAGTATACATTTCCAAGACTCTCTCCTTTAATTCCGATTGCCTTCGGTCTCCATACTCCTGTTCCTACAAAGACACTGCTGTATCCGTCGCGGAACAGATTATCGATCACGATTGCACTTCCGATCACGGTATTCGGGCGAATCCGGATTCCCAATTCTTCCATTTTCTTTTTGTATCGGTCGATCACAGATTTTGAAAGACGGAATTCTGGAATTCCATACTGCAGCATACCGCCGATTTTGCTTCGTTCTTCGAAAATCGTTACTTTATAACCTGCTAATGCAAGCTTGATAGCAACTGTAATTCCTGCCGGTCCTGAACCGATCACCGCTACTTTCTTTCCGTTTTTCTCTATTTTCGGCACTTCCATCCTGTCAAGATAAGAATCTGAAATGAAATTCTCAATACTGCTAAAATGGATTGGACTGCTCTTTCTTCCTAAAACACAATGGCCTTCACATTGATTTTCATGGTTACATACGGTGGAGCAGACAGCGGACATTGGATTATTTGCAAAAAGGATTTCACCGGCTTTCATCAAACGGTTTTCAAGTAATAATTGAGTGATTTGTGGGATAGGTGTATGAATCGGACACCCTTGCTGACAAAGTGGTTTTTTACATTTCAGGCAACGTTCTGCCTCGTCGATAATATGTAATTTCATTCTGTTCTTCCTCCTGACCTTTTATTCAGATAGAAAATGCCGACCACAGTTTCCCATGACCGGCAATAACTTATATTTTTACAAATGGTTAATCTTAGTTTTCTCTTTCTACAGACACATTAGATACTTTTTCGTAGTATTTTACAATTGCACTGTGGTCATCTTTTTCATTTCCGTCAGCCTTTAAGGACTGCATGATCTCCATGATCTCTGCTGTAAGCGGAAGAGATGCATTTACTGCATGTGCAGCGTTCAGCGCATTGTTCAGGTCTTTGATGTGAAGTTCAATACGGAATCCCGGCTTGAAGTTGTGATCCATCATCATCGGTGCCTTTGCATCAAGAACTGTAGAACCTGCAAGACCTCCACGGATTGCCTGATATACAAGCTCCGGATCTGTCCCGGCTTTCTTTGCCAGTGTCAGTGCTTCGGATACTGCTGCGATATTCAGTGCAACGATTACCTGATTTGCGAGTTTTGCAACATTTCCTGATCCAAGTTCTCCAACATATACAACAGAACCTGCCATCTGCATCAACAGTTCATAATATTTGTCAAATGTCTCTTTCTTTCCACCAACCATAACAGAAAGTGTTCCGTCGATTGCCTTCGGCTCCCCACCACTTACCGGTGCGTCCATCAGTTCAATTCCTTTTTCTGCAAGCTCAGCGCCAATCTTTTTAGATTCTACCGGATCAATAGAGCTCATATCAATTACAACTGTTCCCGGTTTTGCTGTCTCTGCAATTCCACCTTCTCCAAGACATGCTGCACGTACATGTGGTGAGTTTGGAACCATTGTGATGATTGTGTCACACTCTGCTGCTACTTCAGCTCCGCTTTTTACTCCCTTTGCACCTGCTGCAACAACCTCTGCAACTGCTGTCTCATTAAAATCAAATACAACGAGCTCATTTCCTGCTTTTAACAGGTTCATGCTCATCGGTTTTCCCATAATTCCAAGTCCAATAAATCCTACTTTCATTCTATTATTTCCTTTCTTTTAACACATCTGTTTCATTGCTTCATGCAGCAGCTTAAAGCTCTCTTCTGACTGCTCTACATAAGGAGAATCAATCAGATACGCTTCCAGAATATCAAGATTCTTCTGCGTCGGCTCGATTCCAAGCTCCTGCAAAGTTAATGGCATGTCCATCCCTTTCATGAACAGACGAAGTGCCTCTTTATCTTCACTTAATTTATTGTAATAAAGCTGTGTAAACAGTGCCACTGCCACGATTTCTCCATGCAGCGCATGCTCTGCTTCCTTTGTAAAATAAGTCCGCACACCGTCATACATCATATGACCAAGTGCTGACTGTGAGAAGCTTTTCGTGATGTTCGCGATCACACCGGTTACAGCGATATTGATAAATGTGATATCTTCCACTGCCTTTGTCAGTCTCTTATGACGGATATCTTCAATTGCCTGTGCACCATACTCTACAAGCACCTCGTAAGTATACTCTGCCATCTTGTAGGCACTGAACAGATCGATTTTATTTTCACTGAGATACATCTTCGGCTTGCCGTTCTGTATCTCGATTTTTTTTGCCATCGCATCCAAAATTCCGGCTGCCGCATAACGGATTGGGCATTCTGCGATCACTTGCAGATCTACAAGAACCGCATCGACTTCATGTTCGAATCTCCAGCAGTCCTTCTTCGCACCTTCCGGCGTATACATAACACTCATTGTTGTAAATGCGGCACAGGTTGCGATTGATGTCGGAATGTTGACAACTCCGGTATCCGCATATTCACCGACTGCTTTTGCAAAATCCATAACAAGTCCGCCACCGATTCCGACTACCTCATCACAGTTTTCTGCTTTGCATTTTTCAGCATATTCCCTGGCAGCTTCATAAGAACACTTTCCACCATACAGGTGCAATTCATACTCAAGTCCTGCCTTCTCAAATCCCGGAATCATCCGTTCTTTCACTGCATCCCACGCTCTGTTTCCGGCAATGATAAATGCTCTCTTTCCAAAACGTGAAATTTCTTTTCCACACTCTTCAAGTAAATTCTTTTCCTGTCTGTATCTCCCGGCTCCGAATTTAATTGCCGGATCTAAAGTCACTTTTTCCATTTTCCCGCTGCCTTTCCTCTTCTGTCATAATCTATCTTTTAATTGGATGTTTCGGATTCTCTCCGGAAAGGACAAGATGTACATCTTCCGCCACATCCAGTGCGATCCGATCCATACATTCCACCGTATTGGAACCAATATGCGGTGTCAGAATCACTTGTTCCAGTTTCAATAATGGATTGTCTTTTTGGGGTGGTTCTTCTGAGAACACATCCACTGCTGCACCTCTGATCTGACTGTTCCTAATTGCTTCTGCTAACGCCTCTTCATCAACAACGCCGCCTCTGGAAACTTGAATCAGGGAAGCGGATTTCTTCATCATGGCAAACTCTTTTTTTGAAATAATTCCCTGGTTCTTTTCTCCTCCCGGCACATGCAGACTGATATAATCCGATGTTTGCAAAAGTTCTTCCCAGGACACAATTTCTATATACTCTGGAATATCTTTCCCTTCCGGACGCGACACATAGGAAATGACTCTCATATCCAGTCCCAGTGCCGCCTTTCTTGCTACCTCTTTTCCAATCTTTCCAAGACCGATGATCCCGAGTGTCTTTCCTGCTACATCGGTCCCTTTCAGTGAAAATTTCTTCTGAAAATCCCCATTCCTTACCAGTTCTTCGGATTCTTTCAGACGTTTTGCAAGATTTAAAATCACCGTTATAGTGAATTCTGCAACAGATAAGGTCGTCGTGTCCGGTGAATAAGTCGTATAAATCCCTAACTCATTCGCAGCCTTCCAGTCAAGATTGTCATATCCTGCCCCATGTCTGGCTATGATTTTCAGGTTCTTTCCTGCTTCAAGTATCTCCTTGTCTACTTTTGCAGTTCGCTGAATCATTGCATCACATACTGCAATATCATTTTTTATTGATTCTTTGTCTGTCTTTCCGCTGCCGCGGACTATCTCATAGCCTTTTTCTATGAGATAGTCCTCTCCCGCTGCAGCGATTGGCTGAGGAATGTAAATCTTCTGTTTCATTTTCCACTGTCGTTCTCCTTATCTTACAAGGCAAGGTTTCTTTGGATCGAATTTCCATCCCGGAATCAGATACTGCATTCCTACTGCATCATCTCTTCCTCCAAGACAGTTATCAAGGTACAGCTGATGTGCTTTCTTCACCTGCTCAAGATCCACTTCAATACCAAGTCCTGGTTTCTTTGGAACTTCTACACATCCGTCTACGATCTGAAGTGGCTCTTTTGTCAGTCTCTCAAGACCTTCCTGCCAGATCCAGTGTGTGTCCAGTGCATTGTACTCTCCCGGAACCGCTGCTCCAACCTGTGTAAACATTGCAAGGGAGATATCAAAATGGTTATTTGAATGAGATCCCCATGTATATCCAAAATCATGGCACATCTGAGCTACACGTACAGAACCACTCATTGTCCAGAAATGTGGGTCTGCAAGGATGATGTCAACTGCCTGAGATTCCAGAGAGTGTCCAACCTGTCTCCAGTCTGTAGCGATCATGTTTGTTGCTGTCGGGAAACCTGTACGTCTGCGGAATTCACTCATAATCTCTCTTCCTGAGTAAACACCTTCTGCTCCGCATGGATCTTCACAGTATGTAAGGATTCCTTCCATTCCCTTTACATATTCAACTGCTTCTTCAAGAAGCCATCCACCATTTGGATCAAGGTCGATTCTTGCGTCCGGAAGTGCTTTCTTCATTGCACGGATCACATCCATCTCTTCGTTTCCTGCAAGAACTCCTCCTTTCAGTTTAAAATCTTTAAAACCGTATTTCTCTTTTGTAGCAAGTGCCATCTCTACAATCTTATCTGCTGTAAGTGCTTCTTCGTGACGCAGACGGTACCATGCACAATCTGAATCCGGCTCTGAATCATACGGAAGATCTGTCTTGTTACGGTCTCCTACAAAGAAGAGATATCCAAGCATTCTTACTTTATCTCTCTGCTGTCCGTCTCCGAGAAGTTCACAAACCGGAACACCAAGCTGCTTTCCAAGGAGATCAAGACATGGAGCCTCGATCGCTGTAATTACATGAACTCCTGTACGAAGGTCAAATGTCTGGTTTCCTCTGACATCTTCCTCTCCCTTAGAATCAAGATGTGCTTTTACTTTAAGCAGTGTGCTCTTATACTCAGCAACCCTTGTTCCTTCAACAAGCGGGATACATTCCTCAAGTGCTTTTGTGATCTTCTCTCCTCCCGGAACTTCTCCAACTCCTGTCTCTCCGTTCTCATCATAAAGAACAACAATATTTCTTGTGAAGTATGGTGCGTGTGCTCCACTTAAATTCAGTTCCATGCAGTCTTTTCCGGCTACTGGATATACTTCCATCTTTACGATTCTAGACATAACAATTTCTCCTTTTATACACGAACTTTTTCTCTATCTGTTTCTATTCTACTTTTATTTTTACTTCAGTGATCGGACCGGAGATTGACTTGCAGTCCGATCACCGAAATCATGGCAGCAAATTTTAGTTTATTAACATTTTTTAATAACTTCTTGTTTTAAACAAGGTTCATATCTGCAAGTACTTTATGCAGCTTCTCTTTCTCTTCCGGTGTCAGTTCGCCGATCGGATCTAAGCATTTTCCTACCGGAATTCCTTCCTGAACGAGACCTTCCTTGATTGCTGCCGGGAATGTTCCCATACCGCATGCAATACGGAACGGAGCCAATGTAAACTGTGCTTCCAGAGCTCCTTCAAGATCTCCTGCAACGTATTTATCATAGATATCCGCTGCAATTCTCGGTGCTACATTTGCACAGGATGCGATTGCTCCTGTTGCTCCGTAGCAAAGAGCTGCGTAGATCAAAGTATCTCTTCCCATCAGTACAGAGAAATCTTTTCCTCTTGTCAGACGGATATACTCTGCAGCATTTGTCATATCACCTGTACTGTCTTTTACAGCAACAATATTTTCAATATCAGCAAGTTTTGCAACTGTTGCCGGTGTGATTGTCACATTTGTCTTTGGTTTATTGTTATACATGATGATTGGAAGTGTTGTATTTTCTGCGATTGTCTTATAGTAATTGTACAACTCATCCTGTGTCTGGGATACAAACATTGGTGTCAGTACGGAAACTGCATCAACTCCGACCTCCTCACAGATCTTTACCAGTCTGATAACTCCTCTTGTTGTAATATGGCTTGCTCCACCATAAACCGGAACACGTCCTGCTGTCTCATCAACGACTGTCTCAAGGATCTTTCTGTATGTATCATCATCGAATGCGTAGAATTCTCCGGTTGTTCCAAGTGGGAACAAACCGTGAACTCCGTTGTCGATCAGGTGATTTACCATCTGTCTTAATACCGGATAGTTTACTTCACCCTCGTCTGTTAATGGTGTAATAATTGGAGGTATAATTCCCTTTGGTACGAATGTCATAATAAAAAACTCCTTTCAATTTATAACACAAACTGTAATAACAGTAATTCTATAATTCCAACTCCTGCCATGATCAATGACACTGCTGTTTTACATCTTACCTGATCTTTTAATTCTGTCAGACCGAACATTCCATTGAATACCCAGAATCCACTGTCATTGAAGTAGGAGAAGGAAATTGCTCCTACACAACAGGAAGCTGCGAGCAAGATTGGGGATACACTGATAGCTGCCATCAGTGGTGCTGTCAGGGATGCTGCTGTTGTGATTGCTACTGTTGCAGATCCAAGCGCGATTCTCATCAGTGCTGCAATGATAAATGGAATCAAGATTGCCGGAAGCGGAAGTCCTACAACTGTCTCTCCAAGAACATTTCCGATACCGCTGACTTTGATTACATTTCCAAGAGAACCGCCGGCTCCTGTGATCAGCATGATAATACCTGTATCTTTGATTGCTGTATCCATGATACCGATAACTTTTTTATTATCTTCTTTTCTTACCAGTCCATAGATTGCAATGATTGTTCCAACACCAAGTGCGAAGATTGGTTCACCTACAAGACTGATGATTGTGTTTGCCACTCCTTCACCTGTTCCAAACAGTCCCCAGAATGTTTTAACAAAAATCAAAACAATCGGAATGATAATCGGAAGAATAGATGCTGTAAATGATGGGAGATTCTTCTCTCCTACCAGTTTTTCAACTTCTTCCATGGATTTGATATATTCTTTTTTGAATTCTTTTCTTTCATATCCATGTCCACCTTCATTCGGAATCTGATAGATTTTCTTTCCAATATATTTACAGTAGAATACTACAACAATCAGCATCGGAATAGAGATTCCTGCTCCGACCATGATCATCTGTCCCACATCAACTCCAAGCATTCCGGCTGCTGTCAGCGGTCCCGGTGTCGGCGGTACCAGACAGTGTGTCAGCTGAAGTCCACAGGCCAGTGACAGTGCAAGTCCTACAACAGAGATTCCTGTTACAGAGGACATTGCTTTTACAAGTGGTGCAAAAATAACGATTGCGGAATCTGCGAATACCGGGATGGATACAACCCATCCTGTGATTGCCAGTGCCCATTCTTCTTTTCTCTTGCCAATCACACGGATAAAAGTAAATGCAAGCTGTTCCGCTGCTCCTGAAACTTCCAGGATTCCACCCATCATAACTCCAAGTCCGATTATGATACCGGTACTTTTCAATGTGTTTCCAAATCCGTCTTTGATAGCGGTCATAACTCCGACTGTCGTTTCTCCGGCTGCATTTGTGATATCTGCGACCGGCATGCCCCCGATCAAGCCTGTGATCAATGCTGCGAGCAATAATGCAATAAATGTATGTACCTTCGTCTTCATAACCAGGACGATCATTATCGCAATTCCGATCACCAGCCCCAGCATCATTCTGGTTGATTCACTCATAGTTCTTACCTCTCTTAATTCTTTTTCTCAACAGATGTATCAGAAATCTTCTCGTAATATTTTACGATTGCACTGTGATCATCTTTTTCATTTCCGTCTGCCTTAAGTGACTGCATAATCTCCATTACCTGTGAAGTAAGTGGAAGTGCTGCATTTACTGCATGACCTGCATTCAGTGCATTATTCAGGTCTTTGATATGGAGTTCAATACGAAATCCCGGCTTGAAATTGTGAGCCATCATCATTGGTGCTTTTGCATCAAGCACTGTAGATCCTGCAAGACCTCCGCGGATAGCTTTGTATACAAGCTCCGGATCTGCATCATTTTTCACTGCAAGTGTCAGTGCCTCAGACACTGCTGCAATATTCAATGCTACAATCACCTGATTTGCGAGCTTTGCTACATTTCCGGATCCAAGTTCTCCGACATACACTACAGATCCAGCCATTGCCATTAATAAATCATAGTACTTATCAAAGTTCTCTTTGCTTCCTCCGACCATAACAGAAATTGTTCCGTCGATCGCCTTTGGCTCTCCACCACTGACCGGTGCATCCATTAAGTCAATTCCCTTTTTGTTCAGCTCTGCTCCGATTTCTTTCGACTGTACCGGATCAATCGAACTCATATCAATCACGATCGTTCCTTCTTTTGCTGCGGAAGCGATTCCGTTTTCTCCTAAACAGACTTCTCTGACCTGAGGAGAATTCGGAAGCATTGTAATGATCACCTGACAGTTCTCTGCCACCTCTGCCGGGCTTCCTGCTGCCTGTGCTCCCTCCGCTGCCAATTCTTCTACGCTTGCCTTGCTTCTGTTATATACAACAGCTTCATATCCTGCTTTCATAAGGTTTCTGCACATTGGTTTTCCCATAATTCCAAGTCCGATAAATCCAACTTTCATTGTTCTTCTCCTCTCAGATTTCTGATATTTTGTATTACTGCTATTTCAACTTGTTCCTAATCGTCTTTGATAATTCGCGCGCTTCTTATTGCCTGCCTTGCCTTTGGTCAGGTAACTTATCTATCTGACATGCTTATTGTACAAAACTGAGTACAAAGATTCCATTGACAGATTGTTCAATGGAGTGTGCTCTGATTTATGTAGATTTCATAAGTCTTCATTTTTTGAATTGTATATTTCATTTTTATTTCATTATGTTTCGCTTCTGTTTTTTCCTATTTGTTTAAATTTCAATTTTTTCCCATTTATTTCATCATATGTAATTATTTTTTCATTTTTTGAAACATTATGAATTCTACACAAATTCTCACTTCATTTTTATACATAACAAAATACAGTTTTTCACATCAAAAAAGGAGACAGTTTTAAACCATCTCCCTGTATGCATTTACCTGTTCCTATAGTAATTCATTTCCCCCATAATTGGCTTCTATTCCATACTTTTTCATTCTTCTCCAGAGAGTTGTCGTGCTGATACCGAGCTCTTCTGCCACCAGTTTCCTGTTTCCGTGGAAACGTTCAAGCAGCTCCTCAAGTTCATCTGTCTCCTGAGAACGATACACAAGAATCCTCTTCTCTCCATGAGATTCTTCCACATGCGGAAACAGTTCGTCATATAAATTTTGAAGAACGACTTCATCAATCATGCGTTTTTTGGCTGTAAGAACAAGTCGTTCACAAAATGACCGTAGCTGGATTCCATTCCCGGTCCACTTCAGCTCCTGCAGCTTCTTATATGCTCCTTCTGTTACGCTAAGCGGACGGTTGTATTTTTCCTTATATATCTTCAATTCTTTATCAAAACAATTTCTCAGATCCTCCGGGCGTTCATTCAATGAAGGAATCTCAAGTACCAGACTCTGCAGCATATAATATAATTCCTCGCTAAACTCTCCCTTTTCCACCAGATGTTTCAGATTTATCTTTGATGATCCTATGATTCTTACATCCAACGTGTCAAGTGGCTGTGCATCTGTTCTCATCTGCGCCCTGCTTAACATTGTACGCAAAATCTGATGCTGTACACGCAAAGTCAGATGCTCGATTCCTTTAATAAATAAGGTTCCGTGATTTGCCTTTATCATTGCACCCTTTGCACCAAAAGTTGAAACTGTATCTCCGGCTTCTCTTCGGAAAAGCTCTTCCATCTGATGTTCTTTATCCATTCCCCGCATATTAATGCTGACATATGGACCCACTTTGCGGATACTATTATTGTGAATTGCTTCTGCCAAAAGATAATCCTCTGTACCTGCTTGCCCATAAATCATAACTGCGTGTTCAGACAAGGCATACATTTTCGCAGTTTCAAGCATTTTTCGCATCTGTGCATTCTCTGTCTGAATATCTTCAAATTTGGTCTGCGCCGCAAATCCATGCAGTAGCATATCTCCCTGGATATCCTTGGTCTTTTTTGAATTGTCTGCCAGCTTCTGAAGAGACAAAATTGCTCCTGTAATCTGATTGTCATACTGGATTGGTGCGATCATTGCCATCCAGGTCTTTTTCCTGACAGAAACAGAAGTGGAATAGCTTTCGCTCTTTCCGCTTAAAATATTCTCGATCAAGAGCGAATCGATTCCGGGGAGAATCTCCGTCAGACTCTTTCCAACCAGATCTTCACTATTCTTTCCTAACAGATTTTCAACCAGTTTATTGACTACAATCACTTTTCCTTCTGCGTTCACCTTGATAATTCCATTAAAGGACGTATCCAGTACTGTTTCAAACTGCGCAGTATTACGCTTCTCACTTTCAGCTGCATAGGACGCATTCTTCGCTGCAAGAAGGGCTTCTTTTAACGATTCTCCCGTGGATTGATAAAACAGCGTCGAATATCCCATCGTTTCTGCTGCCCTGCAGGTTCCTTCTCCACCAATGATCAGATCCGGCCTTTCCTCAAAATCTGCAATAATGCTTTCAGCCTCTTCAATACGTTTTAGATAAATCACATCCAGTCGTATATCAAACAGCTGCTCCATATACGACATATCACAGAGCATATTTTCAAATGCGATCAATGCAATATGTGGGTGCGCTTTCTTAAGAATCGTCTTTGCTTTCTGAATGAGCAGACCGATCTCCTGTGCATGAAAACGGATCTCAACAACCGGAATATTCGTATATTCTTTGATCAGCTTCGCCTGATATCCTCTGGCTACCAGAATGTGAGCTCCGGTTTCCACTGCAACTCTTGCTTTATTCACTGCATCTACTGTATGCACAGCCTCAAGATAGACCACATCCAGATGATTTTCTTCTATAATTTTTCTCGCCGGTTCGACCATCCGCTCTTCCGGGAGAAGCATTCCTATTTTAACCATAATAAATGCCTCCGACTATAATTCACTTTCTTTTACCTTATCACGCACTTCACTATTTTATCAACAAATTTATTTCCTACTATTATAAAAAGAAAAAGAATCTTCTCCGCAGCATTTGGGACAAGATTCTTTTTCTGTTCGTGTATTTGCCGGCCGCAGCACGCTCTGCGGCCAGCTCTATATTCTTTTTAGGAGACTAAGAATTTTTCAAAAACATATCTTAGGTGATCGGTGCCGGATTAAAGATGCACAGATCATTGTGGAGTTTATATTTTTCTGCAAAGCTCTGATCTTTTCCGCTTGCAACCGCAATAATTTTATTAAATAATTCTGTACCGATATCTGAGATCTGTGCTTCACCTGTAGCAACCGGACCTGCGTTGATATCGATCAGATCCTGCCACATCTCTTTCATCTCATTTCTGGAACAGACTTTAATAACCGGTGCTGCTGCAAGTCCATAAGGTGTTCCTCTTCCGGTCATAAATACCTGTAGTGTGATACCGGATGCAAGCTGGCAAGGTCCACAGACAATATCACTGGCCGGTGTTGCTGCATAGATAAGACCTTTCTTTGACGGGCGCTCTGCCGGAGATAATACTTCTACGATCGGTGAGCTTCCTGATTTTGCAATCGAGCCCATTGCTTTTTCTACAATATTACAAAGTCCGCCTTTCTTATTTCCCGGAGTTGGATTAGCGCTTCTGTCAACATTTCCCTCTTCCAGATAATGATCATACCATTTCATCTCTGCCGCAAGTTTGTCGCAGACTTCTTTGCTCACACAGCGTTCTGCGATATAATGTACGCCATCTCTTACTTCTGTAACTTCTGAAAACATTACGGTTGCACCTGCATTTACAAGCATATCTGCTGCGTATCCGGCAGATGGGTTTGCGCTGACGCCTGAAAATGCATCACTTCCGCCACACTGCATACCGATGCAAAGATCGGAAAGCGGTAATGTTTCTCTTCTTCTCTGATCAAGAATTGCAAGTTTTTTATCTGCCATCTCCATAATGGCATTTACCATGGCATCGAAACCTTTCTGTTCCTGAAGAACAATTACATTTTCCGGGGAAATATCTGCCTCGTCCAGCAATTTTTCCACTGTTAATTTCTCACATCCAAGCGCAACAACCATCACCTGTCCGCCAAAATTCGGATGATGTACAAGATTGCGTAAAGCACGGATCGGCACTTTCGCCTCCGGTGCATTGATTGCGACACCACATCCATACGCATGATTGATTGGAACTACGTCATCCACATGTGGATATTTTGGAAGCAGTTCTTCTTTGATTCTCTTCACCGCCACATTAAGTACACCGGTTACACACTGAACCGTTGTGCTGATTCCAAGAATATTTCTCGTTCCTGCATATCCACCATTTGGATTCCTATATCCTTCGAATGTTGTTACCGGCGGTGTCGGAAGATCTGTTACAATCTTTTTTCCATACTCCATATCATCAACAGATGGTGGTGTCGGAAGCTCCAACATAAATTCATTGATCCAGTCTCCCTTTTCAATATCTTCCAGAGCATACCCCAGAATAACACCGTAACGAATCACCGGCTGTCCCTTTGGGATTCTCTCAAGCGCTACTTTATGAGCCTGTGGAATATCCTGACGGGTAACCAGATCTTCTGAAACCTGTGTTCCGGCTTTGATTTCTTTCACTGCAATTGCAACATTGTCTGCTTCATTCACTTTTACAAGAAGTCGCTTAGCCACGAATGATTCCTCCTTTTCGCTTAGCAAGAAATGTTTCATTTTTCTTTGCTGTTCTTTATTGTTTTATCATACGCTCTTACTGTTAATAAGTAAAATTCATTATTTTTCTACTTCTCTTAATTTTTTTAATAGTTTTTCTTGTCATTCCATATCGGTCGAATTATACTGGAAATAGAAATGTAAAGGCTCATTCACAGAATCAGCAGAAAGGTTATTCCTATGGATTTAAAACAGATTGAATATATTTTAAAAATTGCAGAAGAACAAAATATTACCCATGCAGCCGAAAAGCTATTCATCACCCAGTCTGCCCTCAACCAGCAGCTTCTCAAGCTGGAAAAAGAGCTCGGCACTCCGCTATTCTACCGTTCCCGGACTGACTGGCACCCAACCCCTGCCGGCGAAATCTATCTCAACGCAGCAAAAGACATTCTTCTTATAAAGAAGAATGCCTACAATCAGATTTACGATCTCTGCGAAGCACAGAAAGGTCATATCACTCTCGGATTCACTCCCGGCCGCGGAATTGCCATGTTCACCAGTGTTTACCCTAAGTTCCACAATATTTGTCCACGTATAGAAGTGGAACCGATTGAACGCAGCGTTCGTGATCAGCATCCACTTCTCTTATCCGGTGAACTTGACCTTGGTTTTATGACTTTGACCAGGTCGCAGCAAAAATCAGGAATCATCTATGAAACACTAGCTTCGGAAGAAATGGTTCTTGCCGTTCCAACAAAGCTTGTGACTGCTTTAGATATGAGGAACGGCGATCTGGCTCTGCTCAGAGAAGAGCCTTTTGTCCTCACACAGAAAACCTCTACCATCCGGGAGATCGTTGATTCCATTTTTAAAAATGCCGGATTCACCCCTAATGTTCTGTTCGAGACTTCAAATAACCATGCGATCATCTCCATGATCCATGAAAATATCTGCTGCGGAATTTTACCGATGTATTATATGGATCCGGAAGATGAGGCAATTACCTATTTTCAATTACCTGACCATCCTTCCTGGGAGATTGTTGCTGCATATCGCAAGGGACATTATATCAGCAAGCCGGCGCGGACACTGATCGAGCTTGCGGAAAATTATTTCTACTCTTGTAACACTTCGCTTGCAGTGCTAAAATAAGCGCAGAATAGATAGATGCCGTCATGGCGATATCTCAAACACATACAACAGGCTCAGACTTTCAGAGGTGATATAAATGGAATCAAAGACAGAAAACAGAATCAACGAATGCATTTCACATCTAGACATTACTTACTCTTATCAGCTGGCAAAGCAGATGGAGACTCACAAAACCAATCCGGTACTCGGTTTCCGAACTGCCGGTTCTGATGCGGAACATAAAACAGGGGATTTTTTATATGAAGAAATGAAACGCATCGGACTTCAGAATGTGACGAAGGATGAATTTTGGCTGGATTCCTGGACCTTTGAACGTGCTGTGCTCCGCTTCCAGGATCAACATGGAGAACTGCATACTTGTCAGATGGGTGCTTATCAGACGAATTTTGAGACAGATGGATTCGAGACTTATGATCTTGTCTATGTCGGCCGTGGAACCGCATCGGACTATGAAGGGCTCAATGTCCGTGGAAAGCTCGTTCTTGCTGATATCAACCAGCGTGATGAATGGTGGATCAACTACCCTGTCTATCAGGCATATTTGAAAGGTGCTGTCGGACTGATTGCTGTCCAGACACAGGGTTATGCTGAGATTGATCCACGGGCACTCAACGCTCAGGATATCGCCGGACCGGAATATGCCCCTGCATTCTCTCTTTCGAGACAGGATGCTTCTTATTTAAAAGAACTTCTCTGTCCCGAAGATCCTGCAGTATCTCATCCGTCCTCTGTCGCAGTTGAACTCAACGCCTCTTCCTGGGTTGAACGTAACCGCCCGGCTTATAACATTACCGGATATCTTCCGGGAACTGCCGCTTCTGAAGGGGACGACCGGATGATTCTGCTTTCCGCACACTACGATCCTATTTTGACGGATTTCAGGATGACAATTGTGCGGTCTCTATGACATTTGGAATCATAAAGGCTCTGATTGACAGTGGCTATCAACCGCGCTATACAATCGCAGTATGTGCCCTTGCTGCCGAAGAGTGGGGTGTCTGTGATTCTAAATTCGACTGGTCAACCGGAGCCTGGAACCAGGTATTCCGTGTTCACCCGGAATGGCAGGGCCGCGTGATCGCTGATCTCAACTTTGAACTTCCGGCTCACGCCCATAACACACAGGATGCAATCCGCTCTACTTATGAGTCTGCTGATTTTCTGAAACATTTTTGTGAAAATGTAACTGTTCCGAAGGAGGCTTACCCTGATGGACTGACAGTACTTGCACCAATCGAGACATGGTCGGATGATTTTTCCATCGCCATCTCCGGTATTCCATCTACCGTAAATGATTTCAGCGCAGGGCCGTTTATGGAAACGCATTACCACTCCCAATATGACAATGAAGAATTCTATCAGGAAGCAGTTTACCGTTTCCACCATGAGCTCTATACAAGGCTTTTAGTTACACTGGATCAGCTGACACTTCCGCCCCTTGACTTTTCCAGACATTTTCTGGCAATGAAAAGTTCCGTCGCCGACTGTCTTGCAGCACAGTCCAATGCCCCGGCAGAAGTATTGGAAGAAATTCCAGCGCTTCTGGAAAGTATTTCAAAGGTATGTGAATCTGCCGATTTATTATATGAAAAGATTCAGGAGATCAACAACCATACTGTTTCCGCTGACTTCCCAATGGTGTCCGGACTTTCTTCTAAACTGCTGCACATTTTCCGGAAGATGCAGGACTACTTCGTCCGCCTCGACTGGCAGGACGCAGTTTGCTTCCCTCATGCTGCTGCCAGTCAGAACCTCTGTCACCTGGAGCAGGCAGTCCATGCACTGGAAAGCCAGAACATCACTGCCGCACTGGAGGCACTCTATGAAGTTGATAATAACTGCTACGCATTTTTATTCGATGAAGAAGTCTATTATCACTTTACGGAATATATTTTACATCAGCCAAAAGACCGTCTGATGTGGGGCGCCGGACGCATTCTTCACCATGAGAATCTCTACGGCCTTGTCCAGCGTCTGAAAGAACTGGATCAGATGGCAATCCCAGGTTCTCTTGATGTTGAGATCAGAAGACTTGAAGCCGCTATCCGCCGCCAGCAGGCCTACTTAAAAGATGATTTACATTATATGAAACAATCTGTTGATAAAATCCAGGCTTTGATAAACGATTGCCTTGAAACATCATCACATTATAATAAAGAAAAGAATGGAGAAAACCAATGAATAGCGATAAGCTCTACAAAGTACAGGAACAGGATCTTGACCGCCTTAAAGAAATACTGACTGTCTGCTTTCAGAACGACCCGCTCTACAGCACTCTGATCGAAGATGAAGCAACAAAAGAACGTCTGCTGCCACATCTTCTTGAGTGCGACGTAACTGAATTATTTGAAACCTGTGAAGTCTTTGCTGACAGCCCTGAGTTGAAGGGAGTCCTGATCCTTTCTGACGAATCCGATCACCGTCATGCATTTTATAATTATTTTGTCAGCCTGAAAGAAAGCCTCATCACAGACGGCTGGCTGCTCCACGAGGATCCGACTATGAAGACATTTTTCAACTTTGTCCTCGGAAAAGATTACCTCAACTCCGCTTGGACCGCCCAGCTTCATGAAACCCGAAGACTTCATGTCATCTACCTCGCCGTTGATCCGAAATTTCAACATCACGGTCTCGCAGAATGATGATGAATGAAGTCATTGCCTGCGCCGATCGCAATGATATGATGATTTCTCTTGAGACACACAATCCGAAAAATATACCATTCTATGAACATCTTGGATTCAAGACATTCGGGATCGTGGAGAAACCTCATTTTCAGTTAAAACAATATTGTATGATCAAAGAATTGTAAATGTTCTGTACACCTGTTCTGCAGTATCTGCCAGGTTTCTCTTAGCGTTTTCATTCTTCATTGCCTCTTCCAACGTAACCACACCACGCAGGATAGGGAAAAATGCATCAATGCCATGTTCATTACATTTTCTGGCATCTCTTTCGACTGCGCCTGCAAATGCAAGTACCGGCTTGCCGTATTTCTTTGCAAGTGCAGCCACTCCAACCGGAGCTTTTCCCATCGCTGTCTGACCATCCATCCGGCCTTCCCCCGTGATGACAAGGTCTGCATCCTTTACATACTCTTCTAACTGTGTCTCTTCCAGCACGATTTTAATTCCTGATTCCAACACAGCATCTGTAAATGTGAGAAATGCGAATCCAAGGCCTCCTGCTGCTCCTGTTCCTTCCTGCTTTGCATCTGCCTTTGGGAATTTTTCTTTCGCCAATGATGCATAATATCCTAGCCACTGATCCATCTGACAGATCATCTCCGGTGTTGCACCTTTCTGAGGACCAAATACTGCACTGCATCCCTGTTCTCCGCAAAGAGCATTTGTTACATCACATGCAATCTTAAACTTACACTCTTTTAATTCCGGAAGCACATAAGTATCTGTGATTTCCTCCAAAACCTTCAAACCCTTTGCACCAAATGGAACCTGATTTCCGTCTTTGTCAAGGAAACCGTAACCTAATGCCTGAAGCATCCCGACTCCCCCGTCATTTGTCGCACTTCCGCCGATTCCGACGAGAAAACGTCTGCATCCCTTGTCAATCGCATCACGAATTACTTCTCCCACGCCATATGTTGTTGTATTCAGCGGATTTCTCTCTTCATCAGAAACCAATGTAATTCCTGCTGCCCCCGCCATCTCGATCACAGCTGTTTTTGTGCTTTCAATGATACCATACTCACAGATCACCGGTTTGCCAAGTGGTCCTGTCACCTGTACTTTCTGTAATGTTCCATTCATTCCGGATACAAGAGCCTCTACTGTACCTTCCCCTCCGTCAGCTAACGGTCTTACAATCACTTCTGCATCCACATCCACTCTTTGGATTCCCTCTGCCGCTGCCTGTCCTGCTTCCATAGAAGTCATACTTCCTTTAAATGAATCAATCGCTGTTACTATTTTCATAATGAACTCCTTTCCATGTCTGTTCCGTGTTTTATTAATATTAGGATACCAAATTTCTTGTTTCTCAAATATGTTATATGTAACATTATTTCAAATTTATTCTATTATTATTTGTTATATATAACATTTTATAGTAAAATGGTAACTGTTCAGAGCCAAGCAAAATTTCATAAAACAGATGTAAAATGCTTGCATTTTTAAGACTGTTTTTGAAATTTTATTTGGCGGATACGCCACACCGACGAAATTCGTAGCATTTTGGAAGTTGGCTCTGAACAGATACGTAAAATAAAAGGAAGAAATTATCTTCAAACTCATACCATATTGTAATCCGCCATGTCAAAAGAAAGGATATAATAAAAAATCTATGATAACTAAAATCGACCGCGAACTCGCAGAACAAATCGTAAATACAATCAAAGATGTCTGTGATCATGACATCAACTTTATTGCTCCATCTGGTATCATTCTCGCCAGCACAGACTCATCCCGTGTCGGAACCTTTCACGAGATTGGACAACAGGTCGCTGCTTCCGGTTCTGTACTGGAAGTAACAGAAGACAACAATTTTTCTGGCACAAAACAGGGAATCAATCTTCCGCTTTATCATAATGAACATCTGCTGGCCGTCATCGGAATCACCGGTATACCTGATAAAGTCCGCAGTTATGCTTATCTCGCAGAACGCATCACCAATCTTCTGATCCGGGAGCAGGAACTAAATCAGTACAGCCGCAGACAGGCCGATAAAAAACATTTTGTCATTCAGTCTTTGATCAGAAATGAAACCGACAATCAGGAATACCTCACCTCCTGTCTACATGAATTTAAGATTGATCTCAACACAAAGAAAAGAATTGTTCTTATTCGCACAAATAAGCAAAATCCAATTACAAACCGCTCTATTTTAGAACAGAAAATTCAACAAATGTTTGCACAGGCACATGTCTGTCTTCACACATTTAATTATCCGGGGGATTTTATTGCTTTGATCGAAGAAACTGATTTTGAAAAACAGAATTACATTTTTAAACTCTTTGCAAAAGAACATTTCGATATTTTAGATATTGCAGTTGGAAAACCGACATCACTCTTCCAGCTCCATATCTCCTATCAATCTGCTGAAACTGCTTTGCACAGCCTTATAATTTCATCTGAACACTATGTTATTTTTGATGATTTGACACTTGAACTGATTCTTTCTACGATCACACCAGAAAATCAGAAAGAATTTTTAGCCAAGACAATCGCCCCGCTCAATGAACAAGAACTGCACCTGCTGGAAGTTTATTTTTCTGAAGAAATGTCCCTTGCCGCCACAAGTGAACGACTCTTTCTCCATAAAAATACATTGCAGTATAAATTGAATGCGATTCAAAAGAAATGTTCACTGAATCCGAGGAAATTTCAGGATGCGGTGCTGCTTTATCTGGCTGGGAAGATTAAATAACCGTACAACTTGATTTTAGCAGGGGCAAAAATATACCCCTGCGCAATCTTGCGCTTTCATCTCGGTAATTGAATTGCCGAGGATTCCCGCTTATTGTCCTAAAATAATGGTTTTTGTTTTCGGATAGGGGAAATAGCATATATCAGGGACATTTTGAGTGGTTAAAGGAGAATCTATTTTTAGAGGATTCTCTCCATTGGAGTATTCTGCATTATATTCTTTTAGTGACAAAAAATTATCATCTGTTGGTTGTGCAGAGTATGTTTTGTTATAACTTGGAATTGATAGGTAATCTTGAGAATTTGTTTTTAGAGGATTTTCTCCATTGGAGTATTCTGTATTATATTCTTTTAGTGACAAAAAAATTATTATCTGTTAGTTGTGCAGAGTATGTTTCGTTATAACTTGGAATTGATAGGTAATCTTGAGAGTCTGTTTCGTGTACATATATTGTCATGGCAGATGATAAAAGTAATAAAACTTGAGAGTCTGTTTCGTGTACATATATTGTCATGGCAGATGATAAAAGTAATAAAACTGC
>NZ_QTZH01000021.1:0-49107 GCF_003462585.1 Ruminococcus sp. OM04-4AA
CTAATTCTTCCCTTTTTACTGTTGTTTTGGTTTGTTTAAAAACCGTTCTTAAAAATCTTCTCTTAAAGAAATTTTCAAGGGTTGTTGTTGTCTATTGTTCAGTTATCAAGGTTCTTTGTTTGTGTCGTTCTTTTCAAGCGACAGCTTTTTATATTTTATCAAAAGCTTTTGTCTTTGTCAAGAACTTTTTTATTTTTCTTTCACTGCCGAATCCGTTTGATTACTTCTCACTAGCAGTGTATTTATGCTATCACATTCAAACTTTTCTGTCAACCACTTTTTAAAATTTCTTATAAGTTTTTATCATCTTTACTTATAAATCTTTTCTTCGAACTTTTTCTCTCTTAGGGACTGTCCGCCTCCGCGCCTTCCTCTTATTCAAGCGTCTGTTCTGTAGTTTTTCAGTGCCGTTCTCAGCGACGAATGTTATCTTATCATAGCCATTTCTAATTGTCAATGTTTTTTATATATTTCATGCAATTCAGAATATTCTGAAAATTAGCATCTGCGTTCTCCGACCCTAACAGATTTTGCAAGCTTGCTTGCAATAAACTGGTAGGGTTGGGGAACATAGGGCGAATGCCCTTAACCGAAAGGACGTCAGTTCTTTCGGTTGTTGCAGATGCGTAACATACATTCCAAAACACGACAGATTTTGCAAGCTTGCTTGCAGTAAGCTGATAGGGTTGGGGAACATAGGGCAAAAACTAAATTGACATAATCAGCTTAATCTTCGAATCAGTTTCAGGATTCTGTTTGCACAAAGACGGATTTCTTTTTCTGTAAGTTTTCCTTCTTTATACGCATCACGAATGTTTTTATCATCATCCGGATTTCCCGGCATAATAATATCATTTCCTGCTGCCACACAAACCCACGGAATGCTTCCATCCTCCGGTACTGTTGTATTCCAGTCAGACATGATAACTCCGTCAAATCCCCACTCTTCACGTGCAATCCTTGTGCAAAGGTCCTTGCTGTTTGCTGCATGCACACCATTGATCAGATTATAGGAAGACATGATCGCAGTTGGTGCGCCCTCTTTCACTGCAATTTCAAAACCTCTGAGATAAATTTCTCTCAATGTTCTTTCTGATATGTGTGCATCAACACCCATTCTGTTATCTTCCTGATTATTGCATGCAAAATGCTTGATTGTAACACCACATCCCGGTCTGCTCTGAACTCCTCTGGTCACTGCTGCTGCCAGTGTGCCTGCAAGGAATGGATCTTCTGAATAATATTCAAAGTTTCTTCCACACAGCGGATTTCTGTGAATATTCAATCCCGGTGCA
The DNA here is from genome assembly GCF_003462585.1 of Ruminococcus sp. OM04-4AA. Lineage (NCBI taxonomy): Bacteria > Bacillati > Bacillota > Clostridia > Eubacteriales > Oscillospiraceae > Ruminococcus > Ruminococcus sp. OM04-4AA. The sequence continues at coordinate 1,296 of NZ_QTZH01000021.1, forward strand.
AGCCAGAGATTAATATGAAATTCTTCCATCTCTGCCGCAACCTTCCGTCCAAACTGTTCCATCAGTTTTTTGTTCCAGGACTGTGCAAGTGCTGTTCCTACCGGAAATGCAGTACAATACTGATAGTAACGTTCTGCGCCCTCATGGTCTTTTCTTCCAACAAGATAACCATTTTCAAGTGAACCAAGCACACCTGTTCCATAAACTGTATCTTTCTCACGGTCTACTTCATAAGTTTGCTGCAGGCGGATTCCGGCCGGTCCGTCTGCCATGATCAAAGATGGGATTCCGTATTGATCAAGCAGTGCTTCACTCGTCTCTCCTGCTGTTCCCGGCACTTTAATTCCAGATGCTCCAAGTGTACTTCTGATTTCAGACATATTTCCATACATAAGTGGAATCAAATCTTCTACAGGAATCTCCGTTTCTTCTGGAAGTCTGCATACTTTCTTTTCTTCTGCCTCTGGTTCAAATGATACGTTCGGAAGTTCCTCAAGCAGTGCTGTCCATTCTTCTGCGCGTCTACATAATTCTTCTGCACAGTCTTTGATTTCAACAACTTCACTATGATCTTCCAGTTTCTTTGTTTTCTCCATTATTACATCAGCAGATACCTTTACCCCCGCTGAAAGTTTTGCCTCTGACAAGCTGTTTCCAATCCATATTCCATAAGCACCAGCCTGGATTCTCCACTCCTGCTGCTCTTCCAAAAAGCTTGCGAACGCCTTTGCAGGAAGAACAATATTCAGCATCTCTTTCTCTCCCGGTTTCAGTTCTTCTGTCTTTTCATATCCGACCAGACGACGGAATTCTTTTCTGCTTCCATCCTGAGGAAGAGAAGCATAAATCTGCACAACTTCTTTTCCGCTGTATGTTGTTCCTGTGTTTTCTACCTCAACAGTTACTGTCACACCTTTCGAATCAGTATTTATATCGCAAAGTCGAATGTCAAATTCTGTATAAGACAGACCATAACCAAATGAAAATAATGGTTCAATTCCAAAGCTGTCAAAATAGCGGTATCCAACATAGATTCCTTCCGCATATTCTTCCGTCTCAAGATTTCCGTTCAAATAGCTGAACTCCTCTGCTGCCGGACAATCATCGTAGCGTTTTGTCCATGTTGTTGTCAGCTTTCCACTCGGTGTAAATTCTCCAAACAATATATCAGCAACTGCATTTCCACCTTCCTGTCCAAGCTGGGAAATATTCAGGATTGCACATATATTTTCTGTTCCAGCCAGCAGGTCTGTAAGTTCTACCGGTCCACCTGCATTAAGGATCAATACAGTTGGGATTTTCTGCTCATTCAGGAAATACAGATCTTTTTCTTCCTGGTCACTCAGATAATAATCCCCTTTTCTTTTTCTTCTGTCCTTTCCTTCGCCGGAAATACGGCTTATAACATAAACCGCTGCTTCTGCAGCTTTGATATCTTCATTTGTCACCGCACGGCCATCCGGCATGGCAAATGGATTGGCAGCATAGGCATCAAACGGATTGTCTACATGTTTTGCAGCTTCTAAGATCTGCTCCTTCCACTCTGTTCTCGCCTGCTCATAGCGGTTGTGATAATCTTTTAGCCACTCCTCGCTTACAATACCCGCGTTTTTCTCTTTCATTCCGGCATATATAGATACACTTTCTCTGTTATTTACATCTCCGGAACCAGTACCACCTTTAATTGTCTTCTCTGCCCCAATCCCCAAAAGTGCAATCTTTGTATCTTTTTTTAATGGAAGCAGTCCTTCGTTTTTCAACAGAACAATTCCTTCTTCTGCTGCCTCACGTGCAAACACAGCATGATCTATTTCACGCTGGCAAACTTCTGTACTTCTTGTTCCACTATGTTTCAAATTCTTTTCCATTTACACATCTCCTTAATTCAAGTCGAACATCCGTGAGACTTGGCGCGTGATTCTGGTCAGCGAGCTGACATATTCCTATCAGAATCACTGCGCATCCTCGCGGAGCGTTTATCTCAGTCGGAGATTGGACTCCCACTGAGACAAATTTGCTATTACTCACCACCTGAAGAGGTGAGAGTCTTCTCGACTAAGATAAACCAACTGTAAGAAAAAAGCTGCCCACTAAATGACAGCTTTCCTCCAACAACTTAATTCTTATTATTCTTTTACTCCACCAAGAGTAACTCCTGCAATGATATATTTAGACAACAGCAGGTATACAATAATGATCGGCACGATTGCTACCGTGATCATCATGTAGATTTTACCCATATCAAAGTTCATATAATCCGCTCCACGAAGTGTTGCGATCAGGATCGGGACTGTCATCTTATTCTTTGACTGAATGATCAAAGCCGGAACGAAGTAATTGTTCCAGGAACCTACGAAAGTAAAGATTGCCTGAACTGCAATTGCCGGCTTCATGATTGGAAGAACAATGTGGTTAAATGTCTTAAATTCTCCAGATCCATCTATTCTTGCCGCTTCTACAAGAGAAATCGGAAGGGAAGACTGCAGATAACTGTACATGAAATAAAATACAGCCGGTGATGCAATTGATGGAATGATCAATGGAAGCAGAGAATCATACATTCCCATGTTCGTAACCAATTTCAGGAATCCCATTGCTGTAACCTGTGTAGGCATAACAAGGATTGCCATAATAAATGTAAATGCTACTTTTTTCCCTTTAAAATCATAAGCATAAAGTCCATATGCTGTCAGAGCTGAAAAATAGGTACATAATGCTGCTGAACACCCTGATACGATCAAACTATTCAAAATACCACGGAACATCGGGAAGCTTCCGTCATTCGCTACATTTTTTAGATTTGTAAAGAAATATTTTCCCGGCAGTGCTGAGAATCCCTTCTGTAGCTCTGCATGAGAACGTGTTGCATTTATAATCAATACATAGAAGAAAAACAGACACATAAAAGATAACAGAATCAATACGGTATGTGCCAGTATGCTACGTCCACGACTTGACTTTGTTTTTGATTTCATTATCTCTTTCTCCTTTCTGCTTTTGCTCTTTTCTTAGCTGCTTTCTTAGAACCATCTGGATCGTTATCATTTGTCATACGATATACAAAGAAACAGAGGATTGCACTTACGATAAACAGATATACAGAAAGTGCACCGGCCATTCCATAGTTTTTGCTCTTCAGATGACTGTTCAGGAACATGATCAAAGTCATGGATGTTCTGTTCGGGTTACCCTGTCCATTTGTCAGGATCTGAGGAACATCGAACATCTGAAGTCCGCCAATAATGGATGTGATCAATGTATATGCCAGAATTGGACGGATCAAAGGCAGTGTAATATAGAAGAATCTCTGGATACTGTTACATCCATCCAGGTCAGATGCCTCGAAGACGTCCTGACTGATTCCCATGATTGCTGCCATCAACATAATAGTTGTATTTCCAAACCACATCAGGAAGTTCATAAATCCGATCAACGATCTTGTTCCAAATACAGATCCAAGGAAATCGATCGGTTTTTTCAGGATTCCGATTGACATCAGAATTGAGTTAATCGGTCCATTTGTTGAGAACATTGTAAAGAATAACAATGCAAATGCAGATGCCATAATCAGGTTTGGAAGATAAATGACAACTTTGAAAAACTGCTGCCCTCTAATCTTTAATCGGACATCAGTGAACCACGCTGCAAGTACCAGCGCGATCACAATCTGAGGTATAAATCCGATTACCCACAGAATTAAAGTATTCACTCCATATTTCAGCATATCTGAATGAAGAAGACTCACATAGTTTGCCATTCCTATAAAATTCGGTCCAACCTCTTTAATTCCTGATCGGTAATATTCAAAGAAACTATACCTTACTGTATCGATCAACGGTATCAATGAGAAAATAATGTATGCTACGAAAAAAGGAAGAATAAATATATATCCCCATTTTCCATAATCAATACTTTTTTTCTTTTTCTTCATAATGGTTCTTCCTTTCCACAATATCTTCTAACAGAACAGAGGCTCTGCTGTCACAGAGCTCCCTGCGTTAGTAGCTGTTCATTCCAGACATTATTCTGGCCAAACAACCTCTGTAATGTCAGGATAACGTTCTTTAATTGCTGTTTCAAAGTTTGATTTTGCTTTCTCAAAGTCAACTTTGCCCTGGAAGTAATCGCTGAATGAGTTCTGGATCAACTCCACACATCCTTGATCGTAAGCGGAAAGTGGTGCGATCTTGATGTTTTCAGCAACTGGTGCAAAGTACTGGAATGGGTTCTGTCCGCCAAGGAATTCTGAACTATATGTAGCATCATCGTTTGCTGCTTCCTGCATACCGGATTTTGTATTTGTAAAGTCTGAGTAATCCTGGGAAATCTTTAACAGATTATCTTTTTTTGCTGTCATAGCAAGGATAATGTCTTTTGCATGTTCCGGATTATCTGTACCTGTTGCAACATGGATGTAAGATCCTCCCCAGTTGTATTCCTGCGGTGGGTTTGTTACTGCCCATACACCGTCTTCTCCATCCCAGTTCGGTTTCAGTGTGAAATCAATACCCCATGCCGGGAAGAGGAATGCAAATACTTTGGACTGACTTCCCATTGCTTTGTTCCAGTCATCATTCCACTGACCTTTTACTGTCGGGTTTAAGTAACCTGCATCCAGCCATTCTTTTGAATCATTAATCCACTGCATGATCATTGGATCAACTGTAACCTTTGTGTCTCCATCTTTTACCCATGAATTAGAAATGTTGTTTCCATAGAGACGGAATGTATCAGCATAAGAAGCAAATGTATAATATCCTTTCTGCTTCAATTCTTCTGCTGTCTGTTTCATAGTAGCCCAGTCTTTTACTTTTTCACCTACAGCAGTCGGATCGTCTGTTCCGAATACCTCTTTTGCAATATCACGACGGTAAACCATTGTTCCCGGGCAGCACTGCCATGTAGATCCTCTCTGAACCCCGTCTGCATCGGATGCTGTTGTTTTTGTGAAGTCGTACTGATCTGCAAGATCTTTATCCGGATCAATTCCAAGGTCCTTCAGTGGTACTGCAGTGTCTGCTTCAGCATCTGTATATTTGTATACATAGTCTGTCTCTGACAGGAAGATATCTACTTTATCATCTGTATCAACATCTGCCTGTTTCATAAGTGCCTCATCAAGTTTCTGCTGATAAACACCATCCTGGTTTGGATTGATGATCCAGTGGATCTCTGTTCCATCTTTCAATGTTGTAACAGTTCCATCTTTGGATGTTGACTCAACTTCAGGATATACAGCTTCCAGTCTCTGACGGAACTCATCATTCCAAGAATAAATGTTAATTACCTTTCCTTCTTCTGTACTGGCCTCTCCGCCATTTCCACCTTTGCTTCCACATCCGGCAAGTGATCCAACAGCAACTACTGTTGCCATAAGAATCGCAACAACTCTCTTTTTCATTTATAAATCCTCCTTTATCTAAGCACTCTGCTATGCTTTTCTTGTTGTTGAACTAAATATACCATCTTTTTTCCTCCGATTATATTATTTATCTTAACAAAATATCAAATTCATGTCATAATATAAAAAAGGAGGTTTTTTATGACTTTATCTAATGAATGGTACAATACAGAACTCGAAAACAGCGAATTAGAAACTCTTCACAGATCACCAACTGTAGAATATTCTTTCTATAATGCTGTACGCTCCGGCGACATGGAAGCAGTCATTAAAAACTGTTCCGAAGATGAATTTATTCGCCTGGAAGGAACGGGTGTTCTATCCCGTAATGCGCTTACTAATATAAAATACCATTTTGTTGTCACCACTGCAATGTTGACCCGTTATTGTATCGACGGTGGGCTCGAACCAGAGCAGGCTTACAGACTCAGTGACTTCTATATTCTGAAGATGGATTCCTGCACAACGATCCGTCAGGTTGCAGATCTTCACCATGAGATGGCAAAGGATTTTACAGGTAAGATGATTCTTCAGAAAAAGAGTTCCATTTTATCAAAACCCGTTATGCAATGTGTTGATTATATTTACAGTCACATCAAAGAAAGAATCACGATTCAGGTTCTTGCTGACCACACCGGACTTTCCACGAATTATCTTTCACGCATTTTCAAGCAGAATCTGGGAGTCTCTGTCAGCGATTATATCCGTGAACAGAAGATAGAAAAAGCAACTCATCTGCTGCGATACTCAAACAAATCAATTGTAGATATCGCAAATTATCTTGCATTTTCTTCACAGAGTCACTTCATCCAGACATTCGAGAACTTTACCGGGCTCACTCCAAAGAAGTACCGGGACAAATACTATAAAAGCATGTGGTAAAATCAGATTTCTTCACAGAAGAATTCACAGATTTTCCCACAAAAAATACTGTCAGAAAGCAATTCTCTTTCTGACAGTATTTTTATCTTTTTTAATCTGTCGATTATACTAATTCAATTTCAATCTTATGTGTCTCTTTCACTGAAAGCATCTGAATCTCTCTCTTTGAAAGTATTGTACACCTTTCAGCTGTTATTTCTAATGCTTTTCCATCGCAAGCTGCTTTCTGGATCTTCAACTGATCAAATTCTTTCTTTTCTTTATTATAGAATATAATCTCAAAGTTCCTTCCGGCAAATGTCATCTTAAGTACTGCTTTTCCATCCTGATTATACTGTTCCAGCATAAGTGCAGGTGCGATCTTCAAGTCACCGCAATCTCCTTTCACCCCAAACACTTCTGTGATCATGGTAAGCATATACCAGCTTGCAGCGCCTGTCAGATATGCATAGAGGCCTCTTCCCTGATTATCAAAATATTCCGGAAGTCCAGGATACATCTTACTGTTATCAAATTCCATTGCTGCATCTAAAAGTGCCTGAAGTACTTTATTTCCTTCTTTTGCAAATCCTCTCTGGTACAATGCATTTGAGTACATAACAGCCATGTGTGAGAACACTGCTCCATTCTCTTTCTCGCCATAAGCAAATCCAAACATTCTTCCAAGATCAAATTTTTCCTCATGGAAGTTTGTGTTCAAACGGTATCCGCCGGCTTTCTGATCATAAAGATACTTGTCTGCACTCCTGCAGATAGATTCCACCTGATCTTCTGTTGCCGTTCCACTCATAATGGCAAATACTTGTCCGGTCAGCATCATTCTCACGCTTTCATCCATAACGCCTTCTACTTTTCTGCCATGGTTATCATAATAGCCATTGAACCAGCCATCTTCTCCATCCTTCACCCATTCGTTGGCACGGATGTTTTTCATCATCCAGTCTGCTTTTCCCTCAAGATTAGCCGCAAGTTGATCCAATCTTACAACAATTGTGTCTCCACTGATATTATGTTCACATTTCTTTGCGTATCCTGCAAGGAGTGCCTGCTTACGTGCTGCATCTTCATACAGTTCCACGCTTCCTGCAAGAAGATCTTCCATCTCATGTGCAATTTCAATCTTGCTGCTTCCACTGATTTCTTCCAACTGACGGAGTGTTTTTGCAATATTTCTCAAATTTCCGGCATAAGCACAGGTAAATGCAACACTTTCACCCTTCTCCCATGCCATGTCCAGTGCATCATTCCAGTCGGCACCATGAAGACGCATTTCATTATGCTCTCCTACATCATAGAACGCACACAGATTCTGTAAAAGAATATGCTCCAAAACTGTTCCGAAATAAATGTGGTCTCTTTCTGTTTTCTGCTTCTGTCCATATTCGCTGTTCCAAAGCTTATCATGTGCAGTACCTCTCATAGACTGCAAATCTTTAAAATACGGAACCTTTTCAAACAGAACCTCCATATCTCCTGTCTGATCCAGATACAGACGAGTCGTTACAAATGGCCAGAATGCATGATCCATCCAGACACGTGTAATATTGTTTCTGTCTGCAATAAACTCACCCTGCTTATTTCCGATGATTGTCGCATTTGTTCCATCAATTCTTACTCCGCCATAATTATCCACAATCATCTGACGGACGTTTGAGGGATCCATAATCAGAAGTGCAAGGCAATCCTGCCAGAGATCTCTCCAGCCTCTTCCTCCTTTTCCATAATCGTGATATGGAAGGAAGGAACATCCATAAATTCTTCTTAAAATTGGCTGGAAGCAAATCCACTTCAGATAATTGTCTGTAGCTTCATCACCGGTTTCAAACTCTACATTTACTTTTTCTGTCCAATACTTTTTCACTTTGGCAAGCTCGTTTTCCGCCTGCTCCTTCGTACCAAATGAAGTACAGATTTTTGAAATGGAAGCCTTTTCTCCCGTTGCTCCGGCAAGAACAACATACTCTATTGATTCATTTGCTTTTAATTTTCTGCGTTCAAACCTGAATGCCCCAACAGCCTCTTTCCCCTCCAGATGGCAGCCTGCGGTACATCCCGTTTTTTCTACACGTACTGCTTCCGGAATCAGGAAAGAACCTCCCTCTCCAATAAAGCTTTCAACAGTCGGATAAAACTCCTTCGGGGCATTTCCTTCTGCTGTAAAACCATATACAAAATAAGTCGTATCATTTTTCTGATGTCCACGCTCATCAAAGGATAATACTGGTGTAACTTCTACGCCACATTCTTTCGTGTCGATTCTGTGAAGAAGTGATGTGACATGTCTGTGGTCGCGGATATTATCTGCGCTTCTTCCATAAACCGGAATGGCAACGATCGGTGTTACTTCCTGTTCTTCTTCCGAAAGATTTGTAATCTTGATCAGCTGGATCTCTGTTGTGCCATCAATAGAAACAAAGGATGTGATTTCTGACTGAAGATCATATTTTTTTGAAGTTCTTGTCAACTTCTGCCACATCATTCCTGCTTCCAGAGTACTTTCATCCTGTCTGTCTGTATATTTATCAAACTCCTGCTCCGCTGAAACTCCACATGCTGACCAGTAGCCTTTTCCTTCTACCCGACACCAGAAATTTCTGGTGCCACGGTTATTGTGAAGGTTTTCAATGCTGACAGGTTCGAGAAGGAAATGATTCTGGTCCGTTTTACTATCTCCCCCCAAAGTTGGTGTAATACTGGATTTCAGACCTTCTTCTCCTGCCAGTGGTAAGTAAAGTCCACTATAATTTTCCGGATTTGTAATCGTAAATGTTCCGTTTTTATCTGTAAAATTGATTTTTCTCATGTCCAATCCCTCGTCATTTCATTTAAGAAAGGAATAATTCTACCTCTGTTGTCTTTGTTAACTTCTCCTGTGGAATATAATTATCTTTCATTTGTTCTCCATTTACGAAAAGTTTTTCACATCCTGACTCTGCATGCCCCGGATTTTTCACAACGATATGTAAATGTGAACCTCTGAAATCTTTTTCGATTTCAAATTCCTCCCACTCTTTCGGTACTGACGGAGCAATCTTCAGTCCATAGAAGTCTGGCCGCATTCCGAGAATTCCTTCTACACATCCCACCATAACCGTAGATGCTGTTCCTGTCAGCCAGTGTACATGAGAACGGCCGAAGTTCGGGCTGTGTTTTCCTTCTGTAAACTGTCCATAGCAGTATGGTTCAAGTCTTCTGATCTCTGCACGATTATTCTGTGCAGCCGGTGCATTTTCAATAAAATAGTTAAATGCTCTCTCTCCGTGTCCACGAAGCGCCTCTGCAAGAATGATCCATCCCTGAGACTGTGAGAAAATTCCTGCATTTTCCTTTGTTCCGGCATTGTAGATCACAGCCAGTGCACCTTCAAATGCATGTGCATGATACGGAGGGTCCATCAGGATTGCACCATATTCTGTATTCAGTTTGTCATATACATTCTGAAGTGCAAGATCTGCCTGTGCTTCATTTGCAAGCCCACTGATCACAGACCAGCTCTGTGGGTTCAGCCACATATTTGCCTCCGGATCTGTACGCTGTCCGATCACTTCACCATCCTCTGTGAAGCCACGGATAAAGCGGTCTTCGTTCCAACAGAGATCCTGGATCAGTTTTTCCAGCTTCTTCTGACTTTCCTCCAGATAATTCAGATATTCTGTGTCTTTCTTATACTCAGCAAATTCCTTCAAAATTGTCATTGCATAGTAGAACTGTAATGCAACGAAGGTTGACTCTCCATCTTTTCCGAGTCTTAAGCAGTCATTCCAGTCAGCATAAAGGCCTGCCGGCATACCATGCTTTCCAAGATGATTCATGGAGAAATCTACTGCACGTTTCAAATGCTCGTACACAGTACCTTCTTCTTTATTTGCAAACGGAATCACTTCATCGATAAATTCCAGATTTCCCGTCTCGGAAATGTATTTGTATACTGTCGGGAACAGCCACAGCGCATCATCTGCACGATAAGCCGGGTGTCCTGTCTCCTGCACATAAGAAGCATCATCCGGTGTATCCTCATGTCCCGGATTGTGTGTGAATTTTACAAGTGGAAGCCCTCCACCATTATTTACTTGCGCAGAAAGCATGAAGCGAATCTTCTCTACTGCCATCTCCGGTGCCAGATGGATCACACCCTGGATATCCTGTACTGTGTCACGGTAACCGTATCCATTTCTCAGTCCACAATATGTAAAGGATGCAGCACGTGACCAGATAAATGTCATAAAGCAGTTATATGCATTCCATGTGTTGATCATTGTATTAAATTCTTCGCTTGGTGTCTTCACCTGGAAATGGGACAGATGTCCATGCCAGTACTGAATCAGTTCTTCCAGTTCATTTCTGCAGATTGTTTCACAATCCTCATAACGAGACATGATTGTTTCTGCATCAGCATCTTCTTTCATACCAACAATAAATGCTATTTCTTTTGTCTCTCCCGGATATAAAGTCAGGATTGTAGCTAATGCTCCACATCCATTTTCATTATAATTTCCTTCACAATTTAAAATACCATCTTCCACTCCGACCGGATTGTTGTATCCATGATATCTTCCAAGGAAACCTTCCCTGCTTCCACACCAGGAATCAACCTTTGCACCTGCAAGTCCGAAGAAACGGTCAACAACGATCTTGTCATCCACATCTTTTCCATCTTCCAGCTGATCCAGATTGGCATGGATCATCTGCCGCACACGGTTTCCACGGAACACTGTTCTTGTAATAAACTGAGAGTACTGAAGATTTACCTGATCCTGCTCGTAATTGCTGTTGTTTGTAAATTCTGCATAGCCTGTTACATTGATCTTGCGCATGCGATCTGAGGTATTTGTCACTGCAAGATTCCACACTTCATAAGACTGATTCAGCGGAACATAGTATCTTACTTCTGAATGGATCTCACTATAATCAGCCATCATCTTTGTGTATGCTGTACCATGATGACATTCGCTCTTATAAGAATTCAGATCTTTTCCTACCGGCTGCCAGGAAGCTGACCAATAATCTTCACTCTCCTGATCTCTTAAGTAGATATATCTTCCCGGCTGGTCAAACTGATTGAAGATATATCTTAAAATTCTTCCGTTCGCTCCTGATTTTGCAAAGCTATATCCACCTGCATTATTAGAAATAATTGCTCCATATTCTGGAGATCCAAGATAGTTCACCCAAGGTGCCGGTGTATCCGGTCTTGTGATCACATATTCTTTTTTCGATTCGTCAAAAAAACCATATTTCATACTTCACATTCTCCTATCACACTTATTATAAACAAATTGCAGCCATTCCTACTATCTGCAATTCTATCTTTACTGTGATAAAAGAATATCAAATCAGAACACATTAATATACAAAATAAGAACTCAAAATATCAAATTCGTGACATGACAAAAAGGACTTATTTTACTCCCGTATCAGCTCGCTTGTATAATATACTCATTTCATGTTAAGATAATATCAATTTATAATATGAAAGGATTTTCTCATGCCTGGTTTTATTTTACATTTAACTGCAGCCCAGATGCTGCGAAGCCATCTTCACGAGTACCCTGATTTTCCTTATCCGATTCAATCTGTAAATGATTTTCTGATTGGGAATCTTCTACCGGATGCAACAGACCAAAAAGAGGTTTCACATTTCCGTAACCCTGTTTATCGTGATAAGATGATGGTATTTCCGGATTTAACACGTTTTACTGCTAAATATGACTCTCTTCTTTCTGATTCCAGTGTTTTGGGCTACTATTTTCATTTATATATCGACCGTCGGTTTTTCAAGGATTTCATTCCGGAGATTGTTGATTTTTATGATGAAACCGAACAGATTACAGATATAAAAGAAGAGATTGCGACCGTTTATATCAGAAATTTTCAGACTTATATCCCTTTTGAAAAATATCTTACTGAGGAATATTATTACGGGGACTATACAAAGATGAATACTTATCTTGTAAATCGTTATCAGATTCCACTCGATCTGAACGCACAGATAATAAATCCAGGGATTAATGAAATTCAGTATGAAAATGTACAGCAAGTCTTAGATTCATTACATGAATACCTTAGTGTTACCGAAGATGCGGTAAATGACCTCAAGGTGTTTCCACTTAATAAGCTTCTTGCTTCACTCGAACAATATACAATTGAATTTCTATCCAATCCTTTATAGAAAAACTCTACCATCTTGCTACATTTCAATGTGCAAGAAATGATAGAGTTTCTTTTTCATCTTTTTTACAAACTAATTTATTCTATCTTCATAATGACGGAAGAACTTGCACTCTGCATCATTACACCTGTCTGCATCTGCCAGCTTCATATTCAGATGGAACACATGCTCCAATTTCTTTTTTGTTCCCTCGTAGCAGGAATATATATACGGAACTTTCTTTTCTTTCAAAACTTTCTCCAATAGTGGTGCCTGCTCTTTCAGGAAATCTTTTTCTGCTGTCATCAGATATACCGGTGGAAAATTCTCTGTCACATATGTGTCTACATTAACCAACTCTAATTCCTCCGGTGTACCACCTTCCGGAAGAAGTTCTTTCATCAGATTATCTGTCATCTCATTGCTCATTTCTTCCAGGCCGAAGTGATACTGACCACAATTCAGGGCTACTGCACGAATCTTAAGATCCTGCGGTGTCTGGATTCCATATTTTTCTTCGTAAACTTTTGCATATTCTGGATTTGTACATAAATTTGTATACAGACCAAGCATATGGCTCCGGCAGAATCGCCGACTGCAAATATATTCTCTGTATCGAATCCATATTCTTCTGCATGATCTAAGATCCAGCCAAACACAAGGTTCGTATCTATGATAGATGCCGGGAATTTTGACTCCGGTGCCAGACGGTAGGAAAAATTCACTACTGCGAATCCTCTTTGTGCAAGACTCATGCAATAAAACTGGTAAGTCTTCTTGTCTCCATAGACCCATCCGCCGCCATGCACACTGACAATAACCGCAAGTTTTTCTTCTATGTTAATTGCTTTTGGACGATATACATCCAGAGACTGCCAAACCTTATCTTCTCCATAAACAATGTTGTCAAATCTCTGAATGTCGTCCGGTGTTGTTAAACCGGCATCCCTTATCATATCTCCTACTGCAAAAGTTTTACGGACAATTGCACTTGTTTTCATATTGTATCCTTTCTTAAAAAGAGCAGCCTTCTGACTGCCCTTCGTATATAACTGATTTACTTGTAAAATTTCACTTTACGCGATCTCTGTCGTACTCTCGAACTGAGAATTATACAGATCCGCATAGAATCCGCCTCTTGCAAGGAGTTCTTCGTGATTTCCCTGCTCGATAATGTCTCCGTCCTTCATAACAAGGATCAGATCGGCATCACGAATGGTTGACAAACGGTGGGCAATAACAAAGCTTGTTCTTCCCTTCATCAGATTATCCATTGCTTTCTGGATCATTTCCTCAGTACGAGTATCAACGGAACTTGTTGCCTCGTCAAGAATCAGGATCTTCGGATCTGCAAGGATTGCCCTTGCGATTGTGAGGAGCTGTTTCTGTCCCTGGGATACATTACTTGCTTCCTCATTCAGTTCCATATTGTATCCACCCGGAAGTGTCTGGATGAAACGATGCACATGTGCCGCCTTCGCTGCCTGAATCACTTCTTCCTCTGTCGCATTCAGTTTTCCGTAACGGATATTGTCACTGATCGTACCATGGAACAGCCAGGTATCCTGCAGAACCATTCCGAACATTTCACGGAGTTCACTTCTATTGAAGTCCCGGACATCGTGTCCGTCAATCTTGATTGAACCACCATTTACATCATAGAAACGCATGAGCAATTTGATCATGGTTGTCTTTCCGGCTCCTGTCGGACCAACAATTGCGATCTTCTGGCCTTCTTTCACATCCGCTGAGAAGTCATTAATGATGATCTTATCTTCATTATATCCAAAACGTACATGCTCAAATTCAACATTTCCCTGAAGATTCTCTACAGAAACCGGATTCTCTACTGTCTGATCTTCCTCCGGTCCTTCCAGGAACTCGAAGACACGCTCTGATGCTGCAGCTGTTGACTGAAGCATATTCGCCACCTGTGCGATCTGCTGCAATGGCTGTGTAAAGTTACGTACATACTGAATAAAGGACTGGATATCTCCAACCTCGATCACATCCTTAATTGTCAGATATCCCCCAAGGATTGCCACTGCCACGTAACCTAAGTTTCCAACAAACTGCATTACAGGCATCATCAAACCGGAAAAGAACTGGGATTTCCATGCGGAATCATACAGCTTATCATTTGTTTCATTGAATACTTCAATTACTTCCTCTTCTTTATTAAATGCCTTGATGATGTTGTGGCCACCATAGATTTCTTCTACCTGTCCATTCACATTTCCAAGGTATGTCTGCTGCCCCACGAAATATTTCTGTGAATGTTTCATTACGAATCCGATCAATCCGGCAGAAAGCGGAAGAATCAAAACTGCAATCACTGTCATCAGCGGGCTGATTGACAACATCATGATAAATACACCAATCAGAGTTGTAACCGATGTGATCATCTGCGTCGCACTCTGGTTCAGGCTCTGTCCAAGTGTGTCAACATCATTTGTCACACGGGAAAGCACTTCACCTACCGGCTTTGTGTCAAAATAGCTCATCGGCATACGGTTGATCTTCTCGGAGATTTCTCTTCTCAGACGGTAAGTTGTCTTCTGAGACACACCTGTCATCAAATATCCCTGAACAAAACTGCACAGTGCGCTGATTACATACAAACAAAGAACGGTCAGCAGAATCTGTCCGATTTTGCCGAAATCCATTCCGTCTCCACCGGAAACTTTGCTTACAAGTCCATTGAAGATCTCCGTCGTTGCTTTTCCTAAAATCTTCGGTCCGACAATATTGAATATGGTTCCACAGATAGCAAACACGGCTACGAAAAATACCTGTACCTTGTAAATTGCCATATAGCGGATCAGCTTTTTCATTGTTCCTTTGAAGTCTTTTGCTTTTTCATTCGGTCTTCGACCGCCATGCATTCTAGCCATGAATCTGATCCTCCTTTCCATCTGTCTGCTCATTTAACGCTGCTTCTAACTCTTTCTTGGACAGCTGGGATTCTGCGATTTCACGGTATACCGGACAGTTTTTTAGAAGCTCGGCATGTGTTCCCTTGCCTGCCACTTTACCTTCGTCCAATACTATGATTTGCTCTGCATGCAGGATCGTGCTGATTCTCTGTGCAACGATCAGCACCGTACTTCCGCTTGTCTTTTCAGCCAGCGCACGGCGGAGTGTTACATCCGTCTTATAGTCAAGGGCAGAAAAACTGTCGTCAAAAATAAATACCTGCGGGTGCTTTGCGATTGCTCTTGCAATAGAAAGTCTCTGCTTCTGTCCACCGGATACATTCGAACCTCCCTGTGAGATCGGGCTCTTATATTTCTCCGGTTTTGTGTCAATAAATTCTGTTGCCTGTGCAATCTCTGCCGCCTCGATCATCTCATCATCGCTTCCATGTGAATTACCAAACATGATATTAGATGCGATATCTCCCGAGAACAGAACTCCCTTCTGCGGAACATATCCAAGCTTCTCACGAAGTTCATGCTGTTTCACTTCACGGATATCTACACCATCCAGCGTAATATCTCCGGATGTCACATCATAGAAACGTGGAATCAGATTTACCAGCGTAGACTTACCACTTCCGGTACTTCCGATAATCGCTGTTGTCTCACCCGGCTTCGCTGTAAATGTAATATCTTCCAGAACATCTTCATCTGCACCTGGATAACGGAAAGATACATGATCAAATGTAAGGACACCTTTTCCATCTTCCGGGAAATGTTTTTCTTGCTTTGGATCGTGAATCATTGTCTCACTCTTCAACACTTCCTCAACACGGTCTGCTGCCACAGCTGCTCTTGGAAGCATAATTGAAATCATACAAAGCATTAAAAATCCCATAATGATCTGCATCGTATACTGGATAAATGCCATCATATCTCCAACCTGCATCTGTCCATCACTGATTCCGTGTGCTCCCGTCCATACGATCAGAACAGATACACCGTTCATGACAAACATCATCACCGGCATCATAAATGTCATTGCACGGTTAACGAAAAGATTCGTCTTCGTCAGTGTGCGGTTTGCATCATCAAATCTCTCTTCCTCATGCTTCTCTGTACTGAATGCACGTATAACCGGAAGTCCTGTCAGAATCTCTCTTGTTACAAGGTTCAACTTGTCAACAAGATTCTGCAGCACTTTGAACTTTGGCATAACAACAAGGAACAGCAACAAAACTACAAATGCAATGATAATAACCGCAAGTCCGATGATCCAGGACATGGATACATTCGTCTTCATAACCTGCAGCACTCCACCGATTGCAAGGATTGGCGCATACAGAACCATACGAAGCAGCATAACGATCAGCATCTGAATCTGCTGGATATCATTCGTACTTCTCGTGATCAAAGATGCTGTTGAGAAGTGATTGAACTCGTTGTTTGAAAATCCAACAACCTTATGGAACACTCCGCTTCTCAGATCACGTCCTGCACTTGCTCCAACTCTTGATGCCAGAAATGCAACCATAATACTTGCTGCCATTCCAAGAAGAGCAAGTGCAGCCATCTGACCTCCTGTTTTTAACAGATAATGAATCTGTGTCTGATCCATGTCCATTCCAAGGTCTTTATATGCACTCCTGCAGAAGCTCACTGCTGCCTGATCAAGAATTGTATCCGGCATCTCTGACATCTGCTCTTCAATCTTCTCAACCATTGTTGCTCTCTGCTCAGCCGGAAGCATTTTCAGAAGATCAAACATAGACATATCATCGAGTGGCACTGACTGTGGCATTCCCTGGGACATTCCTTGTGACATCTGCTCTTTCAGTTTCTCTTCCATCTGCTTTGTTGTATCACTTCCGGACTCAATTCCTGATGTCATCATCATTGGAATCTGAAGGATCTCTTTCAGCTTTCTCAATGTATGTTCATCTTCCGCAACAGAATCTTTCAGGACATAAGCTTCTTTCTTATAAGATGTATTATCTTCTGTATATGCATCCATTACTGTCTGTTGATCGTCTTCCGACACAAACAAAAGCAATTTTTCCATTTCTTCTGTTGCAATCTGTCTCGGTACTTCATCTTCAATACCGCCCTGCTGGATTCCTACATTTACAATATCTGATGTGTAGGCCGGCAAGGACAGATCACAATACGCCTGCAAAACCAGAATCAGCAAGATTGCAATCATTGCTTTCCAGTATGATGCAGCATATTTGAATAAATTCTTCATAATCTGCGTGGTTCCTTTCCTAGTAATTCTCTGTTACTGTTCGCAATATGTGCGAGCAACAACAACTCTCTTCAAGTTACATAATCTATCACTAACCGCTGATTCTAAGCGACAGCAATCTACTCCATTTATTACTCCACATTCTCTAAAATCTGCAAGAGCAGCCGGCGAAAAAGCATCTTCTCTTCCGCAGTCATTCCTTCAAACACGATTTCTTCCAGTTTCTCAGCTGTCTTGATTACATAAGCTACGCAATCTTTCCCTTTCTTTGCAAGAGTGAGACGCATCACCCTCTGATCCTGCTCATCCGCTTTTCTTATAATATAACCTTCCTGCTCCATCTTCTTGATCATTGATGTAATTGATGGCGGCGTTACATTCAAGCGCTTCGCAAGTTCCTTCTGAGACATGGAATCTTCCTGATGAAGGGCAAATAAGATACCTGACTGGGCTCTGTTCAAATCGTATTCTGCATACAATTCCTGTGCCCTCTTCCCTATCAAATGCATGCTCTTTCCCATCAATCCAAGCAATGGAACATCTTTTTTCTGACACTTCACGTTCTTTTTCCTCCTTGATTTATTGATATGTTCTGCAAAATAAAAGCTCTGACTATCACTTTCCCTGCAGAACGAACGCTAAAATTAGTTAGTTAATTAACTAATTGAAAATATAGTACTTTCTCTTAAGTAAGTCAATATTTTTTCTTATTTTTCACACTTTCTTAATACTTTTTGCACATAAACTAATTAGACTGTTAATTAATTTTAATAGAACAAAGAATGTACCTTGGCCCATTCTTGCGCCTGCGGTGGTCGCTTGCGACACCTACCTTGTACGCCGCAGTGCGCATCCCTAGCGGAGCGTTTTTATATATTAGGAAAGAACTTTCCTAATTATATAAAAAATGATGAAATCAATTGGCTGACACCATCTGATTTCACCACTCCATCTTAAAATTCGTTACTGTTCACACGATGTGCGACCAGCAACGCATCTCACCATTTTAAATCGCCTTTGGCGATGAGGCGAGATGCATTCAAGCCAAAACATGCATCCTCCGTGTCAATCAGCGAAGTGATTGACACGGGAGTGAACAATAACTAAAACTCTTTCTTTTTCATGACTCTCATACTGTAAATATAAGAGATGAACCATACAAGCAAGCTCAACGCAATCACTAAAAATATCATCTGTGTATCTTCAATTCCTTTTGCCATTTGTGCAAATCTCTTCTCCACGCTTGAACTTGCATTCACAAGATATCCGATCAAATAACATCCTACAAAGATTGACAAAAATATAATAGCAAATACAAGTCTTCCTTTCTCGCCTTCAAATTTCAGTTTAATTGTAATCATAATTCCTGAAATTGCTAAAATAATCATTAACGCAATTAAACTTTCTGCCAGTCTTTCCAGATTAAATCTTTCTCCCGGTTTTATCATTGCAGCAATTCCTGCACAGATCATACCTGCACACCATCCAACTACAGTTAAAATAAATGAGAAGATATATTTTTCCTGTACATATACTTTTCTGTTTATTGGTAAAGAAAAAAGGTAGTTATAACCATGTTCTGCTTCATCATAACTAATTGTACTTCCAGAATAAATTGCCATTACACTTGTAATATAAATAGAGACAAAATTGGTCTCCATATTTCCTGCAAGACTTAAAAATAACCCCACAATTGCAATTACAAGAAAAAATTTTCCACCTTGATAACGAAACAACCGAAAATCCTTTTCCAAAAGTCCTCTGATTCCTTTCATCACATCCCGCCTCCTGTCAACATCAGAATCACCTGATCGAGTGATCCGCTTTCCACTACAATTTCCGGATAATTTTCTGTATAATACTGCTTCTCATTTGTCAGACAGGCAATTCCGAAATTTTCTTTTCTCTCTTTCAGGATATAGTTTTTATCTAAAGCCTGATACTGTTCCTCGCTGACTTTCAACATGGCATACTTTTCAAGAATTCTATCCATCTCTTCATGAAGTACGATCTTTCCTTTATGAATCACATAAATATCATCACACAGATGCTCTAAGTCTGAAGATATATGTGAACTGATCAGGATACTTCTCTCCGGTTCTTCTTCCATATATGTTCTCAAAATATCCAACATCCCTTCTCTTGCTCCGACATCAAGACCGGCTGTCGGCTCATCCAGCATCAGGAAATCTGCCTGATGCGTCAATGCAATGATCAGATTCAGCTTTGCTTTCATTCCAGTTGAATACTCTTTTAAGAATTTATCCAGTGGAATCTGATATCTTTCACACATCTGAAGAAATTTTTCTTCTTCAAACTTTGGATACAGTTTGGCAAGAACTGCCTTAACATCTTTTCCTTTTAAATATCCGCTGAATCCTGCTTCTGCCAGGACTACTCCCATCTGTTCTTTCTCTTTCTCGTTTAACTCTTGCGGTGTTTTTCCAAGAATCTTTATCTCGCCGCCATCATAGGAAATGAGTCCGAGTACTGCCTTGAACACAGTGCTCTTACCGGCTCCGTTTTCTCCGACCAGACCTGTGATCCTTCCTTTTTCTACATTTAGCGAACAGTCTAACTGAAATTCGCCGTAGCTTTTCTTTACCCCTTTGATATCTAACATAATTATTCGTCCTCCATGATGAGTTCAAACAAGGAGCGGATCTCTTCCTCTTTCATTCCGCAGCGTCTTCCTTTCTGAATCGCTGCTTCCAGATCCGCCTCAACTTCTTTTCTGCGCTCTTCTTCCATCAACTGTGTATTCGAAGCTGCAACATAAGTTCCTTTTCCATGAACCGTGACCGTCATGCCCTCCGCTTCCAGATTGTCATATGCCTTCTTTACGGTAAGTGCACTGATCTTCAGTTCCTTTGCCATCGTTCTCACTGACGGCAGTATATCATTTTCTTTTAATTCTCCGGAGATGATCTGCGCTTTGATCTGCTCCATGACCTGTTCATAGATCGGTACCATCGATGAATTATTGATTATAATCTTCATAAGCAACCTCCTGTTGTAAACAGTATATAACAGTGTATCACTGTTGTCAACTGTTATATACTGTTTGTTTTTTCAATTTTCAGGGCATTGTTTTATTGTATTACTCCGTATCCAATATCCCCAGCATATTGTAAACTATTTTTTTCTTAAAACATAAAAGAAGTTTCCAACACAAGCTTTTCATCTTATATTAGAAACTTCTTTCTTCATTTGCTCTATTTCATTATAACCTTGCAATGTTTCTTATTACTAAAAAATCGCCACAGCCTCATTCACACTCTTCACACCCAGCAGCTTGATTCCCTTAACATCCTTCACCGTCTTCATGCACACTTCCGGAAGGATACACGTCTCGAATCCAAGCTTCTTCGCCTCAGCCACACGCTGCTCCGGCATATTCACCGCACGTACCTCACCACTCAGACCAACCTCACCGAACACGATCGTTTTTTCATCGATCGGACGATTCCGGTAACTTGACACAAGTGCCATCACGATTCCGAGATCGATTGCCGGCTCATTCATCTTGATTCCGCCCGCAATATTTACATAAGCATCGCAATTTCCAAGATTCATACCAAGTCGTTTTTCAAGTACTGCCATCAAAAGATTCACTCTGTTATAATCTGTTCCTGCTGCAGTTCTTCTCGGCATACCAAAGTTTGTTCTTGCAACTAGTGCCTGAATCTCCAGAAGAATCGGGCGTGTTCCCTCCATCGAACAGGCTACAACAGAACCGGATGCATTCTCCGGTTTTCCACTCAGCATATATTCGGATGGATTCTCTACTTCTACAAGTCCATTCTGTCTCATCTCAAAGACACCGATCTCATTCGTAGAGCCAAAACGATTCTTCACAGCTCTGAGGATTCGGTAAGATGCATGACGATCTCCTTCAAAATAAAGTACTGTATCCACCATATGTTCCAGCACACGCGGACCAGCCACGGTTCCTTCTTTTGTCACATGGCCAACAATGAAGATTGGGATACATAGTCCCTTCGCCAGCTGCATAAATACATTCGTAGACTCACGAACCTGGGAGACACTTCCCGGTGCGGAATTCACCTCTTCACTGTACATCGTCTGGATGGAATCAATGATCACAAGCTCCGGCTTCTCTTTCTCGATCACGCTGCGGATAATCCCCAGATTCGTCTCACACAAAAGCAACAGATTCTGGCTGAATTCACCCATACGGTTTGCACGAAGCTTAATCTGAGTCTGTGATTCCTCTCCTGAAATATATAAAATCTTCTGCTGCTTCGCCATCCTCTGGCAGACTTGCAAGAGCAAAGTTGATTTTCCAATTCCCGGATCTCCTCCTACCAGAACGAGTGACCCCGGCACAATCCCACCACCAAGAACCCTGTCTAATTCTTTAATTCCAGTCTTATTCCTTGTATCATCATCCGCGGAAACTTCTGTGATTGGAACCACTTTCGCTTCATTCACCGCTCTAGCTGCTACAGTCGTTCCTTTCGTGATGCCACTGTCAATTCTCTCCTCGACAAATGTATTCCATTCCTTACACATTGGACACTGACCGAGCCACTTCGCTTCCTCATGCCCACAATTCTGACAGAAGTAAACTGTTTTCTTTCCTTTTGCCATTCATAATTTCCTTTCTGTTCGAAGCAAGCGTAATACAGCTTGCCAGATTTATAGATTAGAAAAGGGAAAGGCGCATCTTGCAATTCCTTTCCCTCTGTTTTTACACTACTCTTGTTTCTATCCGAATCTGACTGATTAGCATTTGACAACTTTGATTGCAGCACTCTGATCTGCGTTAAGTTCAACACTTACACTTAATTTTCCGCTTAAGTTTGTTCCCATCTTACCTGCAGACTCTCCGGCGATAAATACTTCATATTCGCTCTCCGGCTCAAGTTCCAATGTAAACTGTACGTCTTCCGGTGCGGAAACTGTGAACTCAACTTCTGTGTCTGTCTCTTTGAAGTTCTCTACTGTACTTCCCGGAACAGACTCATAAACGAACATTCCATTTTTCTCCAACTTTGTAATCTCCGCAAATGTCTTTACTTTATAAAGATCTCCTTTAAATTCAAATCCGTCCTTCTTTGTCTTGGATGCAAGAGTGTAATCTCCAAAGCTTAATGTTCCGTCGTTCTCTGCACGCAATAATTCTTTCACTGTTGCCATTTTTAATTTCCTCCTGGGTATATATATGTTCCTATTATATACTACTTAAAATAGTTTTTCTATAGATTTTATTTATTCTTCACATTTACAATTCGATGTAATTTTAAGCTTCTGTCTTCACAAAATGAATTCCCTTTTTGGATGCTCCTGCTGCCACATGATCCCCTTCCTGAATCTCTCCGTTCAGGATCGCATCTGCCAGCTTATCCTCCAGTTCTGTCTGCAATGCACGTCGCAGTGGTCTTGCTCCGTACTTCGCATCCGTTCCTTTCTCCACAATGAGAGCCTTCGCAGATTCACGCAGTTTCAGATAAATATTCATCTGTGATTCCAGACGTTTAGTAAACTGATTGCATAACAAAGAAACGATTTTCTTCATCTCTTCTTTGCCGAGTGAATGGAATACAATAATCTCATCAATTCGGTTCAGGAATTCCGGACGGAAGATCTGTTTCACTTCGTCCATCACATTCTGCTTCATCTTCTTATAATCACTCGCCGGATCTTCTTTTGTCGCAAACCCAAGTTTCTTCGGTTCAACAATTGCTTTTGCACCGGCATTGGAAGTCATGATGATCACTGTATTGGAGAAATCGACCTTTCTTCCCTGAGAATCTGTAATATGCCCATCATCCAACACCTGAAGAAGCACGTTGAATACATCCGGATGCGCTTTCTCGATCTCATCAAATAAGATGACAGAATACGGATGCGTACGAACCTGATCACTAAGCTGTCCACCTTCTTCATGACCGACATATCCCGGAGGGGATCCGATCATCTTGGAAACAGAATGCTTCTCCATATATTCTGACATGTCAACACGGATCATTGCATCTTCTTTCCCAAATAATGCTTCTGCCAGTGCTTTCGATAATTCTGTCTTACCAACACCGGTTGGCCCGAGGAACAAGAAGGAACCGATCGGGCGCTTCGGATCTTTCAGTCCTACTCTTCCTCTCTTCACGGCTCGTGCAACTGCGCCGACAGCCTCGTCCTGTCCGATCACTCTCTTCTGAAGGACATGCTCCAGATTCTTCAGACGCTGGGCATCGCTCTCTGCGAGCTTGCTTACCGGTACTTTTGTCCATGCAGACACCACTTCTGCAACCACATCTACAGTTACCGGCGGGTTCGCCTTCGCCTGTTTCTTCTCAAAGCGTTTCTTCACTGAGTCTAATTTCTTCTGCACTGCATCCTGTTCTTTCTGAATCAGAGACGCTTCCGCAAAATCTCCCCGTTCAATGCTCTCTTCCTTCTGCGAAGCAAGCTCTTTCACTGCCTGTTCTAACTGCTTCAGATTCTCTGGAACCTCATATCCCTTCAGACTTACCTTTGAGCATGCTTCATCCAAAACATCGATAGCCTTATCCGGAAGATTCCGGTCTGTAATGTAACGCTCTGACAGCTGTACAGCTGACTCCAGTGCCTGTTCTTCAATCACAACTTTATGATGCGCTTCGTATTTCTCTTTCAGGCCTTTTAAGATCTCAACACACTGCTCCTGTGTCGGCTCTTCGATCGTCACCGGCTGGAATCTTCGCTCAAGTGCTGCATCTTTCTCAATGTACTTCCGATATTCTGCAATCGTAGTTGCACCGATCAGCTGCATCTCACCTCTCGCCAGTGAAGGTTTCAGAATGCTGGATGCATCAATCGCTCCTTCTGCGCCTCCGGCACCGATCATCGTATGGATCTCATCAAGGAACAGAATTACATTTCCACAGGCTTCTACTTCTGAGATCAGGCCTTTCATACGCTCTTCAAACTCACCACGGTACTTTGAACCAGCGATCAGTCCCGGAAGATCCAGACTGTAAATCTTCTTATCTTTCATCTTCTCCGGAACCACACCGGATGCGATTCTCTGTGCTAAACCTTCAATAATTGCTGTCTTACCGACTCCCGGTTCTCCAACCAGACATGGGTTGTTCTTTGTTCTTCGGCTTAAAATCTCCATCAGACGGTAAATTTCCTGGTTTCTTCCCACAACCGGATCCATTTTTCCTTCTGCCGCACGTTCTGTCAGATCCGTACAGTACTGCTCCATCATCGCACCGCTTCCGCGATTATCCTCCTGAAGTTCTTCCTGATAGATCTTCGGATCGATCCCTGCTGCATTCATAATGCTCTGGAATAGTTTCTGAAGATTCACATTCAATGTGATCAGAATCTTTGCTGCCACACAATCCACATCACGAATCATCGCAAGAAGGAGATGTTCTGTTCCGATTTCCGTTGTACGGAGTCTTTTACACTCCTTCGCGCTGTTCTCTAACAGATACTGGAGTCTCGGACTCTCTTCTAATCTCTTTCCTTTGGCTGCCGGATGTTCTTCTGCCGGAGTGATCAGCTCATCCATCAGCTTCAGGATCTTCTCCGACTCTACTCCACTGTTCGCAAGTACCTGTCCTGCCACTCCTGTATATTCTTCTCTCAATGCCAGAAGCAAATGTTCTGTTCCGATATACGGATGCTTCATCTCTCTGGCAGCTTTAGCCGCATACTTAAGCGCATGCTGCGCCGGCTTTGTATATGAAATCTGCATATATGTCTCCCTTATGTCTTTCTACTTCTCTGCTACCGGTTCTCGTGCAGCTCATATTCGTCAAAAATCTCATCTACCAGCTCATGAACCTCCTGCCGTGAGATGTTCTTGCAACGCCCTCGCGCAAGTACGATCCTTAACTGCTCTTTCATCACTTCGAGCTGCTGAAGTTTATCTACATCAACCGCGATCACTGCGCCTCTGCGTTTATCCAGACTGATATATCCTTCCCGCTTCAACACATGATACGCTTTGTTCACAGTATGCATATTCACTCCAACCGTATCTGCAAGCTGTCTGACAGATGGGAGTGAATCCCCTTCCTGAATATCTGACATAGCAATACCAAGAATGATCTGGTTACACAATTGAATGTAAATCGCCTCATCACTGTTGAAATCAACTTCTATCAGCATACGCGTAACCCCTTTCTCTTTCGTGTAAAACATATCTTCTGTAAAATCAGCCGCAGGAGATATTTTCCACTTGTTATATCCATCCTAGCACAACCTCTTGTTTGATTCAAGCAAAAACGCAGAAGAAAAGGAAGGTTTTCTTCCTCTTCTCCTGCGTAAAGCATCACTATTTTATTTCTCAGGAAATACAATTTCCATTCTTGTTCCTTTTCCGTACTCACTATCCACCTGAACTTTTGCCCCATGCAGAATTGCTCCATGCTTCACGATCGACAGTCCAAGTCCTGTTCCACCCCGTTCTTTCGAATGGCTCTTGTCAACTCTGTAGAATCGTTCAAAGATTCTATCCTGATGTTCTTTTGGAATTCCGATTCCTGTATCACTCACGCGGACTTTCGGTCCTTCCAGTGTATTTCCTACCCAAATGGTTACATTTCCATTTTCTTTATTATACTTTACAGCATTTTCTGTAATATTATAGATCATTTCATCCAGAATCTGACGGATTCCATGTATTTTCACAGATTCTCCTGTCAGTTCCATATGAATATTCCGCTGAGCCGCAGTAAGAGAAAGACGACTGACAATTTCTCTCGTCAGTTCAAATAAATCTACATCTTCTTTCTCAAGCTCAACAGATTCGTCATCTAGCTTTGATATCTTAATAATATCTTCGATTAAGGTCAGAAGTCTGCGTGCCTCCTTATAAATAGTCTCAGAGAATCTTGGGATATCCTCCGGACGTACCAGTCCATTCATCATGATCTCTGCGTATCCGGAAATCGAAGTGAGCGGAGTTTTCAGCTCATGGGATACATTTGCAGAGAATTCTTTACGCATATTGGCCACAGCTTCTTTTTCTTTATTCTGCTTATCCATAGCTTCCAAAAGCGGGGTCATCTCCTCATATACAACATTATCCAATGGGTTTTCCAAATCCAGATGAATTACAGGTTCCATCAGTCTGTTTGTCTGCCATTTTGCAAGAAACCAGGCAAGTACAAGTCCAATGATTCCAATCCCTATAACCACCGGCAAAATATTTAATGAAGTCCACATCAAACTATCCATTGATTTTGAAACACGAAGAACGTTCCCATCATCCAGAAGAACCGCATAATAATACAATTCTTTTCTTACGGTATCTGACATACGGATCTTCTCGCCTGTCCCATTCTTCAAAGCCTGCTGTACTTCGGCTCTGGTCTTATGATTCTCCATTGTACTTCCATCATTTCTGGAATCATACAGAACCTCTCCCGTAGATGCAATCAGCGTCACCCGCGTTCCCTGATCCACATCATCCAGCTGTGCAAGATACTCTGTTCCTGACAGATCGACTGCCCGTTTGATATACGATGCCTCCTGTTTGATCTCACCCTCAAGGATCTTCAGGTTCCGCTGATACACACCAACAGACATGATCAGATATATCGGAACTAAAATTGCAATCAGTATAAACATCATGCTTTTCTGAATTCGTTTTCTCACTTTCTCATATCCTCCAGACTTGTATTACGCTTCTCCACCGATCCGATATCCAACACCACGAACCGTCTTGATCAAACTGCCCTGCTCACCTAACTTCTGGCGAAGCGTCCGGATATGAACATCAACCGTTCTTGTCTCTCCATCAAAATCATAGCCCCAGATCTCTGTCAGAAGCTGATCTCTTGTCAGCACGATTCCCTGATTGCGCATCAGTTTCTCAAGTAACTCAAACTCTTTCAATGTCAATACAGCATTCTCTCCGTCTACTTTTACTTCATGTTTCTTCGTATCTAAGCAGATTCCTCCAATAGAAAGTTTCGTCTTATCCTGCTGCTTCCCACTTCTGCGAAGCACTGCTTTGATTCTGGAGATCAGCTCCATCATACCGAATGGTTTTGTCACGTAATCATCCGCACCGGAATCCAGTCCCACTACCTTATCATACTCTGACCCCTTCGCTGTCACCATGATCACAGGGATATCCTTTGTCTTTGATGAATTTTTCAGTTTCTTAAGAATCTCAAGTCCATCTTCCCCCGGAAGCATAATATCAAGCAAAACAAGCTCTGGCGTGTCAAACGCCAAAGCCTCCATAAATGCCGTCCCGTCTGCAAATCCTTTGGCTTCCAGACCGGTTGTCTCCAGAGTGTAGATTACAAGTTCGCGAATATTATCGTCATCTTCTACACAAAAAATCATATATTTCGTTCTCCCTCCTGATGCATCACAGAACTATCCTTATGTACTCCGGTAATTGAAAATTCTACCCACTCGGCAATATTGGTCGTATGGTCTCCAATTCGCTCAAGATATTTTGTCACCATGATCAGATCAAAGATTTTTCTTCCATCACGGCTGTCAGCCTCACGGATCAACTGAATCATCTGATCTCGGATCTCATCAAAATAATCATCGATCTCATCATCATCTTTCATAACTGTACGGGCAAGTTCAAGATCTTTTTCAACATATGCAGTTACACTGTTGCGTACCATCTTGCTTACTCCTGTTGCCATTGCTGTCAGCTTATCAAGATTCTCCTCCATCTTTTCCCACTTGGAAGAAATGATGATCTCTGCAATATCAGAAGTCTGATCTCCGATACGTTCCATATCTGTGATCATCTTAAGTGCTGCTGAGATTCTTCTAAGATCTCTTGCAACCGGCTGCTGCTGAAGCAAAAGTTTCAGACAAAGTCTCTCGATATCTTTTTCAATCTGATCGATCTCTTCATCTTCCTTGATCACAACCTGAGCCTGTTCTGTGTTGCCGTCCTTTAACGCCTGTGTTACCTTTGTAATTGCTGCTTCACACAATTCACCCATATGTGTAAGCTGTGTATCCAATGTATGAAGCTGCATATCATATCTGTACCGCATAAATCAACCAAACCTCCCTGTGATGTAATCCTCAGTTCTCTTATCCTCAGGAATGGAGAACAATTTTTCAGTGTCATTATATTCGATCACTTCTCCTAAGAGGAAAAATGCTGTGTTATCCGATACCCGGACAGCCTGCTGCATATTATGCGTTACCATAACGATAGTATAATCTTTTTTCAGTTCCATCGCAAGGTCTTCAATCTTAGATGTTGAGATTGGATCCAGTGCGGATGTCGGCTCATCCATCAGAATTACTTCGGGCTCAACTGCCAGTGTTCTTGCGATACACAGTCTCTGCTGCTGTCCACCGGAAAGTCCGAGCGCACTTTTATTCAGACGATCTTTGAGTTCATCCCAAATCGCTGCCTGACGAAGGCTTCGCTCAACGATCTCATCCAGCTGATATTTTTTCTTGATTCCGGAAATTCTCGGTCCATAAGCCACATTGTCATACACACTCTTTGGAAATGGATTTGGCTGCTGAAATACCATGCCAACACGATGACGCAGTGTGATCTCGTCCATTTCCTTGAAAATATCCTTGCCGTCGAGCAGAACATTTCCATCAATCTTACAATTTTCCACCAGATCATTCATACGGTTCAGTGTCTTCAGAAATGTAGATTTTCCACATCCGGAAGGTCCGATAAATGCAGTGATCTTATTCGCCTCGATCTTCATATTCACATCTTTGAGTGCATGGAAGTCTCCATAATGAAGATTCAGATGGCTGATATCAAATTTATAATCATTTGCTTTTTTTGCTTCCATTTTTATTAATTATCCTTTCCACATGCCAGTCAACGAAATGATTGACATAGAAATTATCAGTTAGCTTTCTCTTTCATTTTCTGTCTTTAGTTTCCTGAATTCTTCTTATTAATGTGTCGACTCAATGCATTTGCACCAATGCTGAACAGTAGAACAAGAATCATCAGGATTGCTGCTGACAGGTTTGCAAGGTTCGGATCCTGTCCATTGATCTGAAGTCCCCAGATCTGCAAGGACAATGTCTCTGCCGGACGGAAAATATTCAGTGGGCAGGTCGGTGATGTCAGATTCCAGTTATTCCAACGCAGATCTGTTCCTGATCCTGTTGTATACAGAAGTGCTGCCGCCTCACCAAATCCTCTTCCGGCTGCCAAAATAACACCTGTCATAATTCTTGGAATACACGCCGGGATCAACACATGATAAATGGACTGCCATCTTGTTGCTCCAAGTCCAAGACTTGCCTGCAGATAATGTCCCGGCAGACCATTGATCGCGTCTTCTGTCGTTGTTGTGATAACCGGAATTGCCAGAATGGAAATGGACAATGCTCCTGCAAGAAGACTCTTTCCAAGTCCGAAAAATACAAGGAATACCAGATATCCGAACAGTCCGACAACAATGGATGGAAGGGAAGAAAGTGTCTCAATACAAATTCTCAGAAATTTTGTAAGAAATCCTTTCTTCGCATACATTGCCAGATAGATTCCGGCTGTCACTCCAAGCGGAATGGAGAATAACAGCGAAATAAATACCAGATAAATTGTATTGAACAACTGGTTTCCGATGCTTCCTTTTCTCGCAAAGGCAAACATCTCCGGTGTTGCTCCTGTAAATCCCTTGATAATTACATAAGATGCAAATCCAATCAATAATGTAAAGAAGAACACTGCGATCAGATAAAACACGCCTGTCATTATTTGATTTATTCCTCGCGCACGTTGCACTCGATTCATCTATTTGCTCCCCCTTACTCTTTGTCTTTCTTCGGTCTTGAGAATAATGGATCAGCAGGATGAATAACAGAGATAATAAGAACAATAACAATGCCATTGTCCAGAGTGCTGTCTTCATCTCACCACCCTCAGTTGCATTTCCCATCTGCGCTGCAATTTCTGTAGTCAAACTCTTTGTTGTGGAGAATAATCCCTTTGGAAGAGCTGTTGTCTGTCCAATTACCATTGCAACCGCAAGTGCCTCACCGAATGCTCTCGCAAGTCCGAGAATAATTCCTGAAAGAATTCCTGAACCTGCTGCCGGAATGACAACTTTATAGATGGACTGCCACCTTGTAGAACCCAGTCCGTAGGCTGCCATACGGTAATCTTTTGGCACAGAATGAATGGAATCTGCCGCCACATTACTGATGGTCGGGAAGATCATCAGTGCCAAAACAATCCCCGCTGCCAAAATAGAATGTCCAACCTGTAAATGAAATACTTTCTTAATTGCCGGAATCAGGACTGTAAGTCCAACCCATCCATAAACAACGGAAGGGATTCCAGCGAAAATTTCAACGATTGGCCTGTAAAACTTTTCTCCGAATTTCGGCGCGATCTCAATCATAAAGATTGCTGAACCTACTGCAAATGGAGTCGCGATCAAAAGTGCCAGACCACAGGTGCACAGAGAACCTACGATAAAGATCAATGCTCCGACAGTTCCACCACCCTGTGCATTATCTTCCGGGTTCCAGTCTGTCGATCCTAAGAATTCAAATATGGAATGACCAAATATCGTAAATGTACCGGATCCCTTATATATAAGAAAGGCTCCGATACAGATTGTGATGGCAATAACAAGCAAACCGCCCGCTGTCATCAGTCCTCTCCATGCATACTCTTTTGTAAACATGTTTTGTTTCTTCATATTTTCACCTTTTATCAGTGAAATGTACTGCTGTTCTGAATTTTCCAGGAACACACAGTACATTTCGTAGCTCTTCACTTTATGCTATTAGGTTACTGTTCACACGATGTGCGACCAGCAATGCTATTAATGCTCTGTTACAGTCATCTTAGATGCAACACCATAACCAAGTTTCTCCATCTGAGCGCCATATTCATCACCTGTGATATAATCAAGGAATGCTTTTGTCACTTCATTTGGTTCACCCTTTGTGTACATATGCTCGAATGTCCATACAGGATATTTTCCGCTGTAAGTATTCTCAAGTGTTGGCTCAACATCATCAATTGCTACTGTCTCAACACCTGCATCTCCTGTCAGATAAGAAAGTGCTACATAACCGATTGCTCCGTTTGTACTCTTCACATTTGTAAGAAGAACTCCGGAATCATCTGTTTCCATGGATGTGTTAGAAGCTTCTTCGTTTCCGTCCAGTGCATATTTCTGGAATGTTGCTCTTGTTCCTGAAGACTCAGGACGTGTTACAAGAACGATATTCTCATCTGGTCCTCCAACATCTTTCCAGTTTGTTGTCTTTCCTGTGAAGATGGAGATCAACTGCTCTTTTGTCAGACTCTTAACACCTGCTTCTGCAACATCTTTGTTTACGATCGGTGCCATAGTTACAACACATACCTGATGATCTACAAGCTCTTTTGCTGCTGTCTCATCCAGTTTATCTTCTGCTGCCACATCAGAGTTACCGATATCTACAGTTCCTTCTGATACCTGCTTCAGTCCTTCTCCCGAACCGCCTGCATCAATTGTGATAGATACATCCGGATGATCATTTAAGAACGAATCTGCTGCATCATCAGCAAGTGGTTTCAGTGCTGATGAACCGGCTGCTGTGATTGTTCCGCTTAATGAGCTGTTACTACTCTCTGTATTTGTACCTGCTGCATTATCTGAAGTTCCGTTTGATGAACTTCCACATCCAACTGCCATTGTTGCTGTCATACCTGCTACTGTAAGTAATGCGATAAACTTTTTCATTTTCATGTTAATTATCTCCTTTACGTTTCATACACATTTCTAATCCCGCTGCATTTTCTTTTTTATGTTCTACAGCCATTTGTGCTTCCCTCAAGCACAGTACATATGTTACGTAAGAAATGTAAAGTCTGAAATCAACCAAACGTTAAGTTTATGTAAAACAACAACAGGTGTTTTTTCGGATTTGTGCAGATCCCTGGCGGAGCGTTTTTATATATTAGGAAAGAACTTTCCTAATATATAAAAAAAGAGAGGTCTCTCAACCTCTCTCACAAATCATCTCTTTATCTGAAGCAAACACATAAGAACTACGCCCAGAATCAGACCACCGAGAAAACAGACAATATATCCAAGAACCACCTTCCGATTTCCCCTTTCACAGCTTGTCTTCCTGATGTCATTATATGAAGCTTCCTGTGAAAATATTCCTTCTAATCTTCGAGTGTTCCCCTTGCCCAACGAATCAGCCATAGAATACTCCAAGTCAGCAGCACTCCCATAATCACACCGACAATGTTAATTCCTGCTTCATCCCACTGACAGTGTCTTCCTACGATCAGAACCTTGTGTGCCTCATCCGCAATTGCCAGGATCGTACAAAGTCCGAATACCGCACACGCCGCTTTCCAGGCTTTCATCACATTCTTCATTGCCAGAACCAATAATCCTGATTCTATGAAATAAACGATAAAGTGTGCCCATTTCCTCAGATACATGTGTACACCGTCTACACTGTCCTGCGGAAAAAAGTGCTGTTGGATCCATTCTGCCACCGGCAGACTGGTTGCTGCTGTCTGTGGTCCATTCTGGCTTGACAAAACCAAAAGAAGGATCAGCCAGATGATTGCCGGCAAAAACGAGATCATCGTCAGCTTCCTGTTCTTCTCTCTATTCGTTTTCTTATTGCTCTTCAAAAATCTACTCCTAACTGATATACTGCTTTTCTTTTTTGCTCATTATACCATGTAGAAATACTTTGTCAAATTTTAGTTTCTCACCTTACTTATACGTTAAACAAGTAGTTCGCAATCCCACACATCAACACCACTGTCCTGGAACACGCCATGCAAACGTTCATGCAGCTGCTCTTTTGTCACATCTTTCTTTAGAATCACTTGAATGAATCCTCCTCCACCGGCTCCTGATATAAACTTCCCATCTACCAGGTCTTCACATACAAGAAGGATCTGATCGATACAGGTATTGGTTGTACCGGCATCCAACATACAGGATAATTTCCAATGTTGGTTTAAAAGCTCAGCAAATTCGTCAATATCTCCCTGCTCCAGCGCAAAACGCATTAACACGGCAATTGCCTTCATCTCCTTTAATGCCTTCAATGACTCTGGTCTGCTTCCGATATAGCCACCAACTACATCACGCAACAGATTTCTTGCAAGACGTCTCTGACCA
Organism: Ruminococcus sp. OM04-4AA; assembly: GCF_003462585.1. Classification (NCBI taxonomy): domain Bacteria; kingdom Bacillati; phylum Bacillota; class Clostridia; order Eubacteriales; family Oscillospiraceae; genus Ruminococcus; species Ruminococcus sp. OM04-4AA. The sequence goes on from NZ_QTZH01000021.1 coordinate 34,978, forward strand.
GTATAGATCAATGCAAAACGTTCTTTCAGTTCCTTCTTTCCCTCTTCCGGCATCTCTATCTTCTCTACAACAAGCTTCTGGGCAATCCCCGGTTTTGTTGAGATCAGTTTAATTCCTTCTGTCAGTCCGCCAACCTGATCCTGCCAGCCGCCTCCGGTACTCATGATCTGCTCCATACCAAGGACAACATCATAGATCTCTGCATCTGTACGCTCCTGACCAAGGAATTCAAAGATTCCCTTTACGCACGCTCCTGATAAGATACTGCTTGTTCCAAGTCCTGATCCTTTCGGTACTCCGTAAACCTGGGTAGAAAGATAGATTCCTCCTCCCATCCGCTTTAAGATCTCCTGAAGATCTGCTTCTTCCTTGACCGGGATAATTCCACAGGCGATCAAAGCTGCTTTATGCAGTGCAAATGAATCATATGGATTATGACAATCCTGGATCTCAGCTGCACTGTCTACAGTTGTATAGACTCCGATATCCTTACTTTCAAATTCCACATGAAGCTCATCTAATCTCTTTACCGTGATCTGTACCGGATCGATTCCTCTTAATTTCATTGCAGCATTAAGAACTACTCCACCCTTTTCATTACAATGTGGTGGTGTATCCGTCCAGCCTCCGCCCCAGTTCACGCGGACCGGAAGGGCGATATCAACCTGATCTTTTACAATTCTATATCCTGCACTATCTGGAAGCTTCTTCTCTGCTTCTTCATAAATTGCCTCCTGGATTGTTCCAAAACAGTCATTTTCGAGTGCATCATAATGCAGATCATCATAAATCGTTCTTGTCTTTTTCATATAACAGGAAACTGCATGATAGATTCGGATCTTCAATGAGAAACCTGCTTCTTCCGCATCTTCAATCAGCAACTTAAAGATTTCTTTCGATATTCCACGCTTTCCAAATATCTTGAGTGCATCCGCATAATACATTCCCTGCTCCAGTTTTCTGATGAAACACTTTGCAAGAATACGGTTTTCAAGAAACCTCTCCTGATCACAGGATGCCTCAATATCTGCTGCATTAAAACTGGAATATAGACTCATGCGTTCACTCTCGCGCCATCTGGAAATCTCTTCTTCTGTTGCAGTACCATGTGCCATCTTGTAAATGATTTCAGCCATATCAAGGGCATCTTCCCAGTCATCACACACCGGATAAAGATCTGCAAACCACAGATAGGTCTCTTCTCCTTTCCAGAGTTCTTCTTTCATCACTTCATTCTGAGTCATAAACTGATTCAATGTCGTGCCGAGAAATGAAACCTCTCCCGGATATTTTCCCTTCGGATTATCTGGTACACCATAAATTCTGATTACTTTTTTCCCACCTGTCAGTTCGATTCCGTGCATAACAATCTGTTCCGGAATCTTCCGGTCCATAATACGCACATGCGAAAGAACGGTTCCGTCGCCGACCTCAGAATTACCAAGAATATAACAATTCTCTAGATATGCTTCTTTTCCTATCTTCGCACGGCTTCCTACATAAGCATTATGCGCTGCAAATCCTTCTTTTTGCACTGCTGAATTCACCTGCATCTTCCAATCCAGGAACTCGTAATCCTGCACATCTTTTGTTACAAGACTTCTCAATTCCCTTGTTGTTCCGAAATGAATAAATTCCGCCGGTGACAGACACAACAGCTTCATTGAGAAATGATGGATCGCATTCCAAATCTGTGTCCTACATTCATGCAGTGCTTCATTGAGCTGTCCTTCTGCTGCCTCTTTATAGAAATCTTCTAATGTAGAATCATTTGCAAGCGGATATAAAAAATCCCCATAAAAGCTGATCCTTGCTTCTTCATTACAAAACTGCCGGAATTTCTTCTCGTCCACCTTGCCCTCTGTTGAAATCAGACGGAACAGTGCCTGCAACAATGCGCTGCCAAACAATACCGCACCTGTATCAAGGTCTACATTTCCTGCTTTATTAACAGCTCCCATCTCTCGCAAACGCTCTTCTGTCTGTTTATGAAGAAAACACTTTACATAATCATGTCCATCGTTCAGAAATACGCCATGATTCTTTCCTGTAGCTACCGGCTCTTTAATGGAAATTGCTGCTGCTCCGTCAAACTGCGCATCGATCTGAAGCGGATTAAACAGGAGCAATACATCACCTGACAAAACAAGCATTCCCTCCTGGATCCTGGATGGAACTCCTGACATTCCTACAATAAACTCATCAAATAAAGTGGAACTTCTTCCATCCGGCAATTCTCTTGGAACCGGTGAGAAAAGCTTGCCGATCGCAGAATACTGCGGCACTCTCTTGCTGTCACCACCTGAATGAATCACAAGAATTCTACGATTCTTAAAAGGATTCTCTCTCTCAGGCTCCTGTTCTGCAATATAACGCATCACCTGAAAGGTAGCGCCTCCGGATCCCACACGTTTTCCCTCCGGATCTGGAAGAACCGCATACGTTGTCTCTTCCGGAAGAAGACCTTTTTCCAGACGGTTCTCGATCTGATTCCGATAAGCCGTTGCCTGTGCTTTATTTGATGCTGTCAATATAATATAATCCCATTTAATAAAGCTTTTTTCTTTAAACTTCTTTCATAATCTTCCCAGGAATCTAGATAGGACTGACGTAGGAAGAGATTGTTCATCTTCTCGTATTTCATTTTCTTACTCCTTATCTAACCTTTTCTTTTTTCTTATCTTAGTTAAACATTCAAATAATATCCAATGCTAGGATAACACACATTTTATAAAATTGAAAGTAATTGCAACCCGAGTAGACGTTTTTCATATACAAAAAAGAGCTGTAAAAAACGAGATTATCCTCTATTTCTCACAACTCTTTTCAAAAATCAGTTTAACTCCAGCTCTTACTGCTGTGTAAAATCATTATTCGCTGTCGGCGCTACTGCGCTTTCCTGAGCACTGATCGACTGAACTGTCTCAGAAGGTGTATACGTTTCTGTCGGATACAAAAATGTATGCATCTGTGTACTCATGTCATTCAATGTAACCGGAACTTCATAGAACACACCATCAATCTTACCGGAATAGAATACCTTTGGAAATGCATCCATTGCTTCCACCTTGTATTCTGTGATTTTACTTAAAAGACGAAGTACTTCGCTCTCTAAATAGTTTGTATTAATTTTATCAAGCATGCTCTTGGCAATATCGATCTTTTTCGCTTTGTCAAGCTCCTGTGCTTTTGAGAAAATCTTAAAGAGAACTGTTCTCTGTCTTTCACTTCTCTTATAATCTCCTCCTTCTGTATAACGGATACGGCTAAATGCAACCGCCTGTGTTCCGTCTAATGTATAAGTACCTGCTTCTGTAATGTGTGCAGAAGATGTTCCCCTGATTCCATTAAGCTCATCAATATAACCATTGATATACTTTGTTTCTTCTTCTGTAATATCCTGCTCGATTCCATCCATATCATCAACCAGTTCTGCTACATTCATGAAGTTAACTGTAATATATTTCTGAATATCCAGATCAAAGTTTGTATTTAATGTATCCATTGCAAGCTCCGGTCCTCCGAAAGAGTGTGCATGTGTGATCTTATCCAGACCATGACCTTCAATCTGTACATAACAATCTCTATAGACAGAAGCAATATACACTTTTTTATTTGTATTATCTACATTTACCACCATCAGGGAGTCTGATCTTGTTCCCTTACCAAGATTATTTTCTCTGGAGTCAACTCCAAAAATAGCAAATGTCTCCTGATTCACTTCCGGCTCTTCTACTTCTTCCGGCTCTTCTTCCTCTTGCACTACCTGCTTTGTCTCTTTCTTTGGCTCTTCCTTTTCTTTCTTCTTTCCGCAACCGGAAAAAGAAGCAACTGCAAGTGCAACAATCAAAAGAACTGCAAGCATTCTTCTCTTTTTCACCTGAATTTTCCTCCTTCTCTCTGTCTTATCTCCATATTTGCACAAAATGGCTATGTTTCTTTAACAAACACAGCCATTTTAGCACACTTTAATTTAGAATGCTATAGAAAATCCTCAGTTCTCGCCCGAAAACGGTTCTTTCTGACATTTTTCACCGATTTTCTCACCCATCTTTACCAATGTCTCTGCACCGGTTGCACTGTTTCTCACCAGATCTTCATCCGTCTGCACTTTTCCCGGTTCTGTCAAAAGAACGACTGTAGACCCGCCAAACTCGAACATTCCTTTTTCTTCTCCCCGGTGTACAACAGATACTTTCTTCTTATGATTCTTAATCCGTCCAACCATAAGAGCACCGACTTCCATCTGCAAAACGGTTCCCAGTTCTTCTGTCTGTACAAGACAATATTCCCTTGTATTCATCTTGTAAATCGGAGCATAGTCATTTGCCACCGGATTTACTGTATGAAATACTCCTCTGATCTTTCGCTGTGCAGATTTCACACCATCTGCCACATAACAATATCTGTGATAGTCATCTACCGTGAGACGGATTATATAAGCTGTTCCACCTTCATAGCGTTTCGCAAGCTTTTCATCCTTCAGAAGACTACGGACTGTATACTGTGTCTGTTTGATAAGAAAAAGTCCATCCCTTTGAATCGGACAAACTGTCACTTTCCCGTCACAAGGACTGATCAGTACTTCTTTTCTTCCGTCAATCGGACGTTCCTCTGCTAAAATCTTACGCGTAAAAAAGTCATTATAAGAAGAATAATGATTCTTATCATAGATTGACAGATCAATCTGATTCTTTCTGACAAACGATGGAATCAACAGCCTGGATACTCTGCTGTCCAGCACTTTTCCACCAAGTCGGGATACCCTGGAACCAAGCAATGGTTTCAGCATCATTCTTGTCAATGTATGTCCATAGATATATTCCAGGAATCTGTCCTGTCCTGTTGTTTTCTCCGTCCTGTTTCCGTTTCTGTCTGCATAAATCATAATCTCTCCTCTTACATGAATCTTCGTCTCAATGTCCAGACTACTGCAACCGCTACTACTCCGACTAATGCAGAAAGTGTCTTATTCCCCGGCTTTTTTAATTTGAAATCCATAACAAACAGAAGTCCTACAAGAAGAACCATCGCATGCAGTACAATTCTGAAATCACAGTGCAGAAATGGGCGAAGCACAACAAGAATCGGTAATGCGATCGACATGGATGTGATTGGCAATCCCTGATAACACTTTCTGTTCTCTGTTGTCTCATCCTGCCTGGACTCTTCTGTTACATTAAACCATGCCAGACGGATCAATCCTGCCAATACATAAAACATAAGAATAAGAACACCGACAATCCCATTCATTCCCATACAATAACAGATGATCGCCGGTCCAACTCCAAAACAGACAATGTCACACAGGGAATCAATCTGGATTCCAAAACGTTTCTCTATTTCTGTTCTATCCTTCTTTGTTCTTGCAATCTTCCCATCAAACATATCACACAGACCGGACAGTGCAAGACACAATACTGCAAGATCCAGATGTCCATTCAATGACAGCATCATCCCACCAATCGAAATCCACAGACTGATATATGTAAGTATAACTGTGTAATCATAAACACCTAACATTTTATTTCCCCCTTGTTTTTATTCTTTTCAGAATAACTCTCCAGTTATTTATGCTTTCTTCCTTAAGTTTCTTCCTATTGTAAAATTCGCCACGATCGTAAAAATTGCACTGATCAGTAATTCTGTATAATATCCAAGTCCTCTGCTTAAGATCATTCCCGGAATCAAAAGTGTGCTTCCAAAAACTGGTTCAAAAATCATCGAAAACAGTTTTTCACTGATGCCCATACCACCTGGCAGTGGCAGCATATCCACAGAAACTGAAATCACAGACTGCAGAAGAATGATCACGAATGCATTCGTTCCGGACAGTCCAAATGCCTTATATACAAACCAGGTTGCTGTAAACAGTGCGAACCTCTGAAATAGTGTGATTGCAAATACATTAACCAGCACCATCATATGATCTTTCAGATAAACCGCTGTTGTATGATACTGATCCATTGATGCATTCAGTTTCTCAATTCTTGTACTCTTATGTCGCATCAGATGCATTTTTTCCAGCAGTTCCATTCCTTTCACAAGAATAGAACGTGCAAGCACCGGATGAAATACAAGGAGCAGCATAGAAGCCACACAAAACACATTTAAACCTGTTCCAAGATAAAAAATATGACGGATCTCATACATATGTGTTCTGATGAATCCCCTACCGAAGATCATAAGTCCAAGGCCGATCACAACGAGAACCATCTTATATGTAATCGTGACAATCATCAGCACAAGTGTTGATACCGGGATTGGAATTTTCTCTTTCTTCATATAATAAATCTGCGCCGGCTGTCCTCCTGTTGCGGATGGCGTGATACAGCTGAAAAAGAATCCCACAGAGGAAAACAGGAAACATTTCCATTTCTTTAGATGAATACCAAGCGTATGCATCATATAAAATATAATAATTGACTCTCCCCATATAAAGATAATCACACAGACAACACCTGGAAACAACCAGTATAAATTCACTGTTTTCAGGATTTCTGCAATCTCGCTTAAATCCTCTCCATGGAACACTCCATAGAGTGTTGCCGCAAAGACAAGAAAGAGAAAAAGTACATTAAATATCATTTTCTTTTTATTTTCCATTTTCTCCTCCTGCTTTATGAACCAGATTTCTGTAAATTTTCCATCCGTTTGTCCGGCAGCTTACAAACCAGGTAAGCTCCGCTACCACAACTCCACCGATCACATCCACAATTACATGCTGTTTTGTTACAAGCGTAGAAACAAAGACCAACACCGCGATCATTACAGATACTATCTTATACCACACCGGTATTTTTTTATCTCTCCTGATTCCAATACAACAGAACCAGCTTGCCATACAATGGATTGATGGAAATAAATTCACCGGTTTATCAATCTGATATAAAAAACGCATGCCCTGAACAAAAATTCCATTTCCGACAAGTTCTGGTCTTACATTTGTTGTCGGATAAAATACAAAAAACAGAAAACAAATGATTCTGGCATACAAATCAGCCGTAAAAAATCTATATTTTATCTCTTCCTCCCGCAATGATACAAGCAGATAATTAATCACCCAGAAAATGTAACATCCAAAATAAACAAGAATAAAGGCTGGGATCAACGGGATCTTTGCGTCTAATGCAAGTGACAGGTTATGACACTCACCTGTATCCGCCAATCTCGGTGCTCCCCAGTAGACAGCTGAATTCACCAGAAAAGTAATTACCGGTGGGAGTAAGATTTCTATTATTCTCTTTCTGTGCAAATTCCCTGTCCTTTGTCTCACTTCTTGTTTTCTCCATTCTTTTCCCATTTTATGATGTAACCGGATTGCTCCATTGCTATGCACTTCCCGCAATCCTTGAACATTATTTTATCCCACTTTTTCATAATAACAATAGGCTTTGGCATTTATTAAAGAAAAAAGTGCCATTCTTTAAGGAACAGCACTTTTTTCTTTAGAATTTCTTTAGAATTTACCCCAAATGCATTTCAGGGCTTACATCTCGTCTTCCCTGTATCCAAAATTTTTCATCATATAATCGCTGTCTCTCCAGTTCTTCTGAACCTTCACCCACAGCTTCAAATTTACTTTGCAATCCAGCAGACGCTCGATCTCAAATCTTGCAGTACTTCCGATTTTTTTCAGCATACTTCCCTGTTTTCCGATGATGATCCCTTTATGGGAATCTCTCTCGCAAATGATTGTTGCATCAATATGACACACTTTATGATTCATTTTCATCTGATCGATTGCTACTGCGATTCCATGTGGAATCTCTTCATTTAAACTATGCAATGCTTTCTCACGGATAATCTCCGCTACAATCTGACGTTCCGGCTGGTCTGTGATTGTATCTTCGTCATAGAACTGTGGTCCATAAGGAAGATATTTCATAATTACATTTACAAGCTCGTCCGTATTATCGCCTCTTCTTGCAGATACCGGAACGATTTCTGCAAAATCGCATTCCTTGCGATATGCATCTATAAAAGTAAGAACCTCTTCCTTCTTCACCATATCAACTTTATTAATAACAAGAATAACCGGTGTCTTTACCTTCTTTAACTGCTCGATGATATGCTTCTCACCTGCACCGATAAATGTAGATGGCTCTACAAGCCAAAGCACAACATCCACTTCATTCAAAGAACGTTCTGCAATATTCACCATATACTCACCAAGCTTGTTCTTTGCTTTGTGAATTCCCGGTGTATCTACAAACACAATCTGACCTTCCTCTGTTGTCAGAACTGTCTGGATACGGTTTCTTGTTGTCTGCGGTTTATTTGATGTAATTGCGATCTTCTGTCCAATCAGACGATTCATCAAAGTAGATTTTCCGACATTCGGTCTTCCGATCAGTGTGACAAATCCTGATTTAAAATTCTCCTGCATACTTTTTCCTTTCTTTTTCCATCTTAAAGTGTCTTTATTTCAAGGAACATCTCTTTCTGCTCCTCAATCTTCTCTTCACTTCCGATCACACAAAGTTCATGTGCATCCAACAGTGCCTGCAGCACATCGGCAAGTGCTCGGATATCTGCCTGCTGTGCATCAAGAATCTGATTTCTCTCTTCCCTGATCATCTCAGCTGATACATGATTCATATAAAGATTCATTGATCTGCTTCCCTTTGCTGCCGGATTCATCGGACGGTCGATATTGCTGATCGTTCCGATAATAAACTTGTTCATATCTCTGTCATCTACATTGAAGTTCTTCAGATAATCTACAACCCCTTCGTAGATCTCCATTGTCTTCTCCAGATTCGGGTCACGGTAAGATACCAGATAACCTTCACCGATTCTGTTGAAGCTGCTCATACATCCGTAAGCTCCGCCCTTCACACGGACATTCTGCCACAGATAATCATAGCTTAAGATGACTTTCAGAATCTGAAGTGCTCCTGTATATTCAACACCACGGTCGATAAAATTACCTGTTCTTGCAACGTACTGAACTTTAGAAGATGTCTTGAATCCCTCGTTGCGTTTCACACAATGAATTTCACACGGTGTCTCTACTTCTTTTTCCTCTGTATGAAGTGTGTCTGCAATCTTTGCAAATGCTTCTTCCATCGGTGCAAGACCATCCGCTGATGAAGTATAACTGATGATCAGATTATCCTTACGGAAGATCTGCTGTGCAATCTGTCTTAAGTTTGCAATCAGCTCAGCCTTCTTCTCTTCAAAGTTTTCCTCCAGTTCTTTTACAACCTCATAGTAACCGATTCCATCTGTATCATCTTTGAACTTCGCCATCGGTGAAGTATAAGACAGAGAGCGAAGGGCTGCTGTCGTATGTCCGGATGACAGGAAGGACATCTGCAGTCTGGATTTGAGCATTGCTAAGATCTCTTTTAGACGTTTCTCGTCTCCAAGGTCAGATTCCATTAAGATTTCACGCATCATGGAGAACAAAACATCCATCTTCGGATACAGCGCTTTCCCTTTGATTTCAAATGTCGCACAGAATTCTTTCTCTTTTACCTTTGTTACATCTGTATAAAGCTCCAGAGAAGTTCCGATTCCTCCTGTGTGTACATTGATCTCATTAAATAATTCACTGTATTCATAATTCTTTGTATTAATAATTCCAAGCACACTCTGCAAAATACTGATATATGGAAGTTTCTCTTCCGGAATACCGGACAAGTCAAACAAAAGCGCTGTGTATCCGATTCCATTCGTCTCAACTTCGTGGTGTACCAGCTTCACTCCGCCTGTCTCAAGCTCTTTATTATAAATCGGTGCGATTTCTCTTGAAATATCTTCGCGTCCGAGTACAGGAATCTTCGCCAGATCTTCCGGTGCCGACTCTTCTTCCTGATATTCTTCCAACTCTTTCGTTGCTTTCACAAGTGCATCGATTTCTTCTTTTGACAAACTGTCTTTGTATGCCTGAAGCTTATCTGCAAGTTCCTTATCCATTCTTGCAGTACGTCCGCGCTCCGGTTTGATAATAACGATAGAACCATGTGTGTTATCAAGAAGATATTTCTGAATCAGTTCTTCAAAATATCCTGTCTCCACCTGTTCTTTCAAGAATTCAAATGTCGGAATTGCCTGCATATGGATAAATGGTTTCGTCTCATCATACAGCCAGCTGTCAAACAACTGCAATCCATACATCAGTCCACGCGGATAATTTCCGAAATCTGCCTCACGGAAACGGAACTCATGATAGTTGATTCCGGCACGGAGTGCTTTCTTATTGATTCCATTTTTCACAATGTCTTTCAGTGTGTCTTCAATCACACGAACGAATTCTTCCTTCTGCTCTACATTCGCATTCTTAGAAATTACCGAGAAGATCGGCTGACAAACTCCATTGTCATAAGATCCGGAAATATCCTTTCCAACACCTGCATCCAGAAGTGCTTTCTTCAGCGGTGCTCCCGGTGCGGACAGAAGTGCATAATCCAAAATCTCAAATGCAAGATACAGCTTCTCATCCAGTGTCGTACCGATCACTTTATTATAAGAAAGATATGTGTTGTCCTCCTCACTCTCTTCACTTGCGATGGAATACTCCTGAACCACTTCCTTCATCTCTGTAAATGGCTTCTGCAGATGAATCTCTGAATCCACCGGTTCATTCTCAAAATCTGACAAATACTTCTCATCAAGCCATCTTAATTTTTCTTCCATATCCATGTCACCATACAGATAAATATAGCTGTTAGATGGATGATAATATTTTCTATGGAAATCTAAAAATTGCTCATAAGTAAGTTCCGGAATCACCTCCGGGTCTCCACCGGACTCTACGGAATACGCATTATCCGGGAACAGAGAATTCAGAACCACGCGGTCAAGCACACCTTCCGGAGAAGAGAATGCTCCTTTCATCTCATTATAAACAACACCACTGATCGTCAATTCTCCCTCTGGATCATCCAGCTTATAGCTCCATCCTTCCTGGCGGAATGTCTTGTCATGCTGATAAATATTTGGATAAAATACTGCATCCATATAAACATGCATCAGATTCTGAAAATCCTTGTCATTACAGCTTGCCACCGGATATACTGTCTTGTCTGGATAAGTCATCGCATTCAAAAATGTATTCAGAGAACCTTTCACAAGCTCTACAAATGGGTCCTTCACCGGAAATTCTTTTGATCCACACAGAACAGAATGTTCCATAATATGTGGAACTCCTGTACTGTCTGACGGTGGTGTACGGAATCCAATCGTAAACACCTTGTTCTCATCATCATTTTCCATAAGAAGCACTCTCGCTCCGCTTTTCTTGTGCTTCAGAAGTGTCCCCTTTGACTTCAGATCAGATAAATCTTCTGTCTGGAGTACTTCATAAGCATTCAGATCATATATACTCATTCTTTTTCTCCTATTGCTTTTTTTCTCAATTTCTTTATTCTTCTGTTCCTATTAGAACTTTTTTCCCACGAAATGCAAATCCATAATGTCGGATTCGCTCCTTTTTAATTCCTCTGGCAAGCAGTTCCGTATCATATTCTTTTTCTTCAATCTGACGCAGTGCATTCTCCACTGTCTGCTCAAGTGATTTTTCTTTTGTTATATTCTGAACCTTAAATTCCATTACAATTGCATCCAAATCTGCTTTTAATGGTTCCATAACTACATCATAACGTCCAAATCCACTTTCCCTGTTGGAAGTAATCCTGTATTTGTCAGCCAGATCCACGATCAGTCCAAGAACAAATCCGTGGTAGAATCTCTCCGGTTTCTGTTCTTCGGATGGCTTATTCCCGGTATCAAAACTGCTAAAGGTCTGAAGTGCAACCTGATTCATGAACTGATTCATATAATCCAGATTTCCTGCAATCAATGCATCTTTAAAGTTGCCATATGCAGAATCTTCTTCTGAGAACCAGTCTTCGATCATCTTCTCAAACATCAGCATCGTCTCATGGTTTGTGATTTTCAGATAATATTGACGCTTACCGGTTCTGTTATCCATCTCATACCGGTCAACTTTCAGGTAACCACTGGCAAGCAGTAGACTCCAGATGGCTCCACGTTTTCTTCCAAGCTGCTCAAAAATCACCTGTTCATCCAATTCTGTGCAGATTGTTCTACCTTGCAACAGATCTTCCATCTCCGATTTAATCTTTGCCGGACTTCGACGAATCAAATTGGATACAAGTACATTTCCACTGGTATCTGCCCAGTAAGTTCCATATTCTCCTGTATCCAGATATTTTGTGATCGACCACGGATTATAAATGTCTTTCCGCTTCCCAAAAGAAAATCCATCATACCAATAGCGGACATTTTCTTCTTCCCTTGACAGTCCATTGTACTCTAAAGCATTAAAGACCTCTTTTTCCGTAAATCCAAAAAAACCGCTATATTTTTCGGATGTTGTTGTCACGACTTCAAGATTGTTCAAATCTGAAAAAATAGATTCTTTACTCACTCTTGTAATCCCAGTTAATAATCCCCTCTCCATATATGGATTCGTTTTAAATGTTGAATTAAACAAGCTTCTGACAAATGCAGTAAGTTCTTTCCAATATCCATGAACATAAGCCTCCTGCAAAGGTGTATCATATTCATCCAAAAGAATGATTACCTTTTTACCATAATATCTTTCCAGGTAATCAGACATATAGTTAATTGCAATTGCTGCTGCATCATCAGACATTGTTTCCTCAACTGAATCAAAATATGCACGATCTTTCTCATTCAGCTGCTCACTGTTTCTTAGAAATTCAAACTGGCTGTACATTCTCACAAGCTTTCGGATAATTGCTCTTCTGGCTGACTCATATGTTGTTGCTTTAATATCAGCAAAACTAAGTGAGATTACCGGATAGCTGCCTTGAAGTTCACGGAATTTTTCATAGCTCCAGATATTAAGTTCCTCAAAATATTTTCTGCTATCTCCATGGTTCACTGAAAAGAAGTATTCTGTCATACTCATATTTAAAGTCTTTCCAAACCTTCTCGGACGGGTGATTAGTGTAACACTATCCTGATTTTCCCACCATTCCCTGATAAAATCAGTCTTATCAATATAAAAGCAGTTGTTTTTTCTGATCGATACAAAATCCTGATTTCCAATAGATATTACTGACTTCATATAATCCAGATCCTTTCCGCATGTTATCATCGCATTACTTTCCCTATTGTATCATATTTTTCCACTTAAACAAAGAGTATAGTTTGTAATAACATTTGGCACTTAATGATATGTTACTGTAAATCAGAACCTTTCCTTTTGCTCTCCTTTGTACGCATAACTCACATCCTGGAATATAACTTCTCCCTAAAGACCTGACAACTTCTCCTTTTTCCAGTTATCCTCGACATCACTTTCAATACCTTTTAATATTTATAGTTTTTATCTTATAATATATTTCTTCATATATACATTATCTATTGGAAAACTTCGTTCAAAAACGATAAAATTTTATCTATAAACACTTTGGTTATGAGTAGATTGTTCCCATCGTTTATTTTTTTAGAAAGTATACGTTAAAAAAAGAATCTATCTACACCAGCTATCCACAAATCAAACAATAAGGAGAACGATATGGAAATTATCAAAGATTTACCGGAAGTATTTGAAGAATTTGCAGAGCAGCGTCAGAAATCATTTCTCGCTGTAAAACAGTTAAAGGACAAAGGAATCCCTGTGATTGGATCCTACTGTACTTATTTTCCAAAGGAGATCGCCATGGCAATGGGCGCTGCAACAGTCAGCCTCTGCTCTACATCTGATGAGACGATCCCAGCAGCAGAAAAGGATCTGCCACGTAACTTATGCCCACTGATCAAATCCAGTTATGGATTTGCAAAGACAGACAAATGTCCTTTCTTCTACTTCTCAGACGTTGTTGTCGGAGAGACAACATGTGACGGTAAGAAGAAAATGTATGAATACATGGGCGAATTCAAAGAGGTCTTCATCATGGAACTGCCACAATCCCAGAAAGCTGAAGTACTCGATCTTTGGAAAGCCGAGATTCTCCGCTTCAAAGAATATCTCGAAGAAAAATTCGAGGTGACGATTACAGACGAGCAGGTTCGTGAAGCAGTTAAGCTGGAGAATGAAGTGCGTGCATCCTTGAAGAACCTTTATGGAGTAATGAGACATGATCCTGCACCGATCAAAGGACATGACCTTTTCCGCGTTCTGTACGG